>CBQWHS010000046.1:0-13211 GCA_967728665.1 uncultured Chryseosolibacter sp.
GTTTGTTGCCTTCCATATATGCCGGAGGCCAGGTGAATCATTATTTTCTATTACCTGCCTTTTTTGGTTTTGGAAATAATAATGAAGGCGGTAAAATTCCTTACGGAAGATTCGGAGGAAAGGATCAATTGGTTGCCGCGGTATCAGCTGTCCAACCGTTGTACAATCCACTTGCGTATCCTTCTCTTCAACAGTCACACATCAGACAACAGCAAAGCGCACTTATCGCGAAGGCGAAAGAAATAGAAATACTTTCGCAAGTGAAGGAGACATACCTGCGCATACTCGTGCTGAATGAGCGCATTTTGCTGGCCCAGGAAAGTATCAACCGAAATAATAAAGTGTTGCAGGATTCACGACTATTATTGATACAGGGGAAAGGTTTGCGGGTGGATACATTGCGGGCTTACACGGCAGTGAAAAATCTTGAACCTGATTTGGTGAAGCTAAAGTTTGCAATGGAAACGCAAAAGCTTCAGCTGCGAAATCTTATCGGTATCGAATCCTTGGGAGATTTTACGTTGACGGATTCTTTGACGATTCCTGCACCGGAAACTTTACCGGCGGAGGATCAGGTCTACGATGATGTGATCAACAACAATCCGGATTTCCAGATCCTTAAGATAGGAGCACAGCTTGAACGACAGAACGTACGTGTAGCTTCTTCGTATCGGAAGCCCATTCTTTCGTTGGTTGGTCAATACCAGGTGCAATCACAAACTAACAGTCTAGATTACGGCAATGCACATTATCCTTCGTCTTCCTTAATCGGGCTTCAACTCTCCGTTCCGATTTTTAGTGGCTTGAGCACACATGCAAGAGTGAAGCAAGCTGAACTGTCCAAAGATCAGTCGGAGATTAAAGTTTACCATACACGCGAAAAGTTTAGAGCTACGGTGCATGAAGTAATCGCCAGTAATAAAGAAGCGCAGATGCGACTTGAGACAACTGCAATCGTTCAGGAAACTGCAAAATTAAGTTACGACATCATCCAATACCGTTACAAGAATGGAATTTCGCCAAGACTTGAACTTACTGACGCAGAGCTCGCACTCTCGACTGCACAATCTAACTATCTCGAAGCTGTGTTTGATTATTTGTCAGCGAGAATTCAGCTCCGAAAACTCACTGGTGTGAAAGAAGTTAATTAACAGAACTCTTCTCTTTAATAATAATGGCGCGCGTCGGGTGGATGTGCGCCATTTTTTTTATTTGAGGAGTAAGTGGAACCGATCAGGAAAATTCTGGCATAACTGAGCTACAATTGCTGCGCTTGCTACCTTTATCTGTTTACTGTTATCCCTGCTTCATATTTTGGAAAATATGGTAAACATCCTGCCATCAAAGCATTTATATTTCGGTTCAAAAAACCTCAGGAACCATTTCTATTCTCGTAGCAGCGCTAATAGGCCTGCTCATAAAGTTTGCCTTTTCTATATAAAGAAGCGGATACTCAATATTTAATCAGAATTACCAGCATACTTTTATAAATGATTAATTGTCTGAAATGTGAATATATCTCTATCAAGAAAATTACCATGTGCTCTCAAACCCACAAGCATGATTCGATTTTTATTAGTTATTTTTTCGTCACTCATTTATTTCCAATTATCAGCACAAGGTCTTCGAATCAGCAAAGCAAACGAGAAAATTTTAGTCGATGCTGAAATGAAAGAACTCGATTGGGCCTTGGCTGATGTTGCTACCCATTTTAAGCAGACATTCCCTTTCGATTCATCCTATGCCAAAGCTCAGACGGAAGTAAGGATGACTTATGACGATCACTACCTCTACATCTTCGCGGTCATGAAAAATATCGGGCCACGGAAATATGTGATCCCGTCTCTTAGGAGAGACTACAATAGTCTGACAAGTGATGGTTTTTCGGTCGTGCTTGATACGTACAAGGACAAAACAAACGCCTTTTATTTCGGCACAAATCCATTTGGTGTGCAGCGTGAAGGACTAATTTCTAATGGAGGAGCAACGAGTGATGACCTGTCTTTCACGTGGGACAATAAATGGTACACCGAATCTAAAGTACTGGACGATTCCTGGGTTTGTGAAATTGCGATACCCTTCAAGACGTTAAGATTCAAAGACGGTTTGAGTTCGTGGAACATTAATTTCTTTCGATCAGACAGTGAATACACTGAACGATCCACCTGGACTCCAATACCAAGAATTTACCAATTGTTTAGTCTGGCGTTTGTGCAGGAGTTAATCTGGGACAATCCGCTTAAACGACCTGGTGGAAATATTTCCGTGATACCTTATGCAGCTGAAAAAGCAAGCCGAAATTTTGAAGAGGGCACTGCTACTACACATCAGCCCGCTGTTGGAGTGGATGCGAAAGTCGCGCTAAGCTCTGCGATGAATATGGATATAACGATTAATCCCGACTATTCGCAGGTTGAAGTTGATCAGCAAGTAACCAACCTGAGTCGGTTCGAAATTTTTTATCCAGAAAAACGTCAGTTCTTCCTTGAGAATGGAGATCTGTTCGGCAACTTCGGTTACAGTAATTCGCGCACTTTTTTTTCAAGGCGAATAGGAGTAACACGAAGCCCGACTACCGGACAGAATATTCAAAATCCGATCATCGGTGGAATCAGGCTCAGTGGAAAAATCAACAATCTAACGCGGGTCGGGTTTATGAACTTGCAAAGTGCTAAAGTTGACAGCGTGAATCTTCCTTCAACCAATTTCACGGTGGCAGCAATACAAAGGAGAATCTTTAGCCGCTCAAGCATAGGTATAATTGTTACCAATAAACAAGCTTTTCATAATTCGACCGGTGATAAATTCACGTTAAATCCTAACAGCTATAATCGCGTCATTGGAGCGGATTACAATTTGGCGTCTCCTGACAACAAATGGAACGGTAAATTCTTCTATCATCATTCGTTTGACGAGTTGAAAAAAGGAAACGCATATTCAGCAACAGCGAAGCTGAATTATAAGGTGCCGAATTTTGAGGCTAGTTTTCTCGCACAGGACATTGGCACTAATTTCACTACTGGAATCGGCTACACACCCAGAACAAATTTCAGACGCTTCGCACCGGAAGCTTACTATTACTTTTATCCGAAATCAAAAATTATCAATAATCACGGCCCAGGCACTGACATTGATCTAATCGGAAATTCTACGTACGGATTTACAGATTGGGACGCAAACCTTTGGTACAACGTGACTTTTCAAAGCACTGCCAACGCATTCGCTCGCTTGCGAAAAGATTATGTGTATTTGTTTTTTGATTTTGATCCGACAAACACAGACGGAGTCAAACTCCCGAGTGGAATCGGCTACTATTACTACTCAGCCATTTTTTATTTTGAATCTAATTCGCGCAAGCCCTTCTTTTTCAATATTCAGCCGCGTATTGGCCAGTATTTCAACGGACACCGTGCAAGCATCGATGCAACAGTAAATTACAGATTGCAACCGTATATCGTTATATCCATGAACATGAGCTACAATCGTATTCGCTTGCCCAAACCGTATAAGAGTGCTGACCTTTTGCTCATCAGCCCTAAGTTTGAATTGACGTTGTCCCGAAAATTATTTTGGTCAACTTATTTCCAGTATAACAATCAGATCAATAACCTCAATATCAATTCACGGCTTCAATGGCGATTCAAACCAGTCTCTGATTTTTTTATCGTATATACGGATAACTATTTTGCCGAGACATTCCGGGATGGAAACGTGCTCTATCTTGGCCAGCCTAAATTGAGGGCGCTCGTTATCAAATTTACCTATTGGCTAAATATGTAATTCGATAACTTTCTTTAATTATTTTCAACTGTGTCCAACCGAATTCCAACGATAATTCAACCTTCTTTTAACTGTACGCGGGCTTGCCTCGCTTTTAATTAGCAAGTGAATTCACAAAAAATTATTCATAACGAATGCCTATTCACATATTGAATTGAATATCCAAGTGAATGAGGTATCCGATAAATTGTAATATGATCAAATTTAACTTTAATGATGGTCATCCCAATCATAACTCTTGGGATGATTCTTCTTCCCTCATTCCAAAATAAACCAACACGATCTAATATTTTCGCGAAGCGGCTTTTGGCCGGCATCTTATTTTCACCGCCTACATTTTGTATTCGCCACTGCGATGTCAACTCATCGGCAAATCTTGTGTCCTTCATATGATACATAATAATTCCAACTAGTGCAAACGTTGTAATTAGATAAAATCCTTGTTTTTCGTTGCACCATTTTTTAGATTCACTTCAACATCATCAATCACAGGCCATGGGAAAAGTAAGAAACATCTTACAGAAAAAAGGTACAAGTACCTTTTCTGTCCAGCCGGCCACAACTGTTTATCATGCATTGGAACTGATGGTACAGAAAAACATCGGCTCCCTTTTAGTATGCGATGAGGGTAAGTTTGTCGGCATCTTTACAGAGCGCGATTACGCCCGAAAGGTCATTCTTAAAGGAAAGACCTCAAAGGAAACAATGATCGGAGAGATCATGACTGAAAATCCAGTTACGGTTACGCCAGATGAGAACATCGATGAGTGTATGAAGATCATGACGGATAAACATATTCGTCACCTGCCCGTGTTGCAGGATGGAGAGCTCGTAGCCCTCATCTCAATTGGCGATGTAGTCAAATATGTAATTGACGAGCAGCGTGAGATCATCGAAGATCTCGAACACTACATCACCGGACATCATTCAGAGTCTATTTAATCTTTAAGAGTAAAGCTGAGGGTAACTTTCAAATTAAACCGTCAGCACGTTCGAAGTCACACTTTAAAAATTATCTGCGGGAGGCGGATAGGTTTTGGGTACTTCTATTGAAAATTCGGTTCCGTTATGGCCACTGTTGCTCTATGGGGTAATAGTACTGAGCCTCGTTGGAGCGATACTCGGCCTGTCCTATATATTTGGACAGCGTCACAAAGAACGAGCAACACACGAGCCTTACGAAGGTGGCATTCTTAGTACCGGCTCTGCGCGTGTTCGTTTTTCTTCACAATTCTATCTCATCGCCATGCTGTTCGTGATCTTCGATGTAGAAACGATCTTCATTGTTTCATGGGCAATTGCATTTCAGGAGCTTGGCTGGTATGGATATATCGGGATGCTCATTTTCGTTATTCTTCTCATTGTCGTTCTCATATATGAATGGAGAAACGGGGCGCTCGATTTTGGTCCTGACGGAGACAAGATTCTGAAAGCATATAAGAAACTTACAACCAAACAATCTTCGAAATGAATTGGTGGCTAAACAAACCGAATGAGCCTGCGACAGTAGTAAGCGGGACAAGCTCGCTGCAGGAGACTGTTCAAAAAAGTATCATGCTCACTACCGTGCAAGACTTGCTGGCATGGGGACGAAAAAATTCCCTATGGCCATTTCATTTCGGGCTTTCGTGTTGTTTTGTTGAGATGGCAACAAGTATGACTCCAAAATATGATGTAGCCAGATTCGGTGCTGAAGTAATTCGCGGCACACCGCGCGAAGCCGATGTGATGATCATTGCCGGAACAGTCTTTATTAAGATGGCCCCCATTATCAAAAGATTGCACGAGCAAATGATGGAGCCGCGGTGGGTTATCTCCATGGGCTCATGCGCCAACTCTGGTGGAATGTATGACATCTACAGCGTGGTGCAAGGTGTCGATAAGTTTCTTCCTGTGGATGTTTATGTTCCGGGTTGTCCACCACGACCGGATGCTTTTATGGAAGGACTAACATTGCTAGCGGAATCAGTCGGTAAGGAGAGAAGACCACTCAGTTGGGTGATTGGTGAACAAGGCGTGGAACGGCCTGAAAAAATTGCAATCAAAGAAAGAAGACAAGAAGCCCGGAAAGCGATGACAACATTCCGCTCTCCGGATGAAATATAAATGGTCTTATTCCTTTTTAGGGAATAGGTGTAAAAAAAAGTTATGGACAAAAACGAAAAGATGAACATGAGCGATTGATGCCCAAAGACTGAACTGCGATCGACACTACTGAACCATTGTTCAGAATCGTATGGAAACAAACACACGTCTAACGGAGCAACTGAAGTTGAAGTTCGGTGACATAAAAATCACTGAACAATCAACCCGGGATGAGATCTTCACCCTCTGGCTTCCGTTGGATAAATTGAAAGAGGTACTTTACTATCTCAAAAACGAGGTAGCAAAGCCATATATATTGTTGTATGATCTCACGGCGATCGATGAGCGCACACGAAAAAGAGATCGCGATTATCCTTCCAATCATTTCACCCTCGTCTATCATCTTTTCTCCTTTGATCGAAATAGTTTTTTAAGGCTCAAAGTTGCGCTGCCGGATGAACGTCCTTCGGCACCAAGCATTTCTTCTTTCTGGGCCAACGCCAATTGGTATGAACGTGAAGTGTATGACATGTTCGGCATTCGCTTCGAAGGACATCCACACCTGAAACGTATACTCATGCCGCAGACGTGGAGCGGTCATCCTCTTCGAAAGGAACATCCTGCACGCGCTACTGAAATGGGGCCGTTCAGACTCTATGATGAGAAGCAAGATCTTGAGCAATCGATGTTGCAATTCAAACCCGAAGAATGGGGACTTGAACAGCACAGTGAAGACTCGGATTTCATGTTTTTAAATATTGGTCCTCAGCATCCCGGCACACACGGTGTGTTAAGGATCGTGCTTCAGCTTGACGGAGAAGACATCGTTGAAGCCATTCCTGAAATTGGTTTCCATCATCGCGGTGCAGAGAAGATGGCTGAGCGTCAATCATGGCATACTTACATTCCCTATACTGATCGCGTAGATTATCTCGGAGGCGTGAACAATAATCTGGCTTACCTGTTGGCGGTTGAAAAACTCGCTGGCATTGAAGTGCCTGAGCGCGCAAAAGTTATCCGGGTAATGATGTGTGAATTCTTCCGCATTGCCAGTCACCTCGTTTGGTATGGAACATTTGCGCAAGATGTTGGTCAGCTGTCGCCGGTGTTCTACATGTTTACGGATCGTGAAAAAGTTTTTGATGTTGTCGAGGCGGTTTGTGGTGGACGGATGCATCCCAATTGGTTTCGCATCGGGGGCGTAGCACAAGATCTTCCGAAAGGATGGCAAACACTCGTGCAAAGTTTCGTGGACTATTTTCCAAAGCGTCTTCGCGAATACGATGGGCTCGTGATGAAGAATAGTTTGTTCAAAGCGAGGACCAAGGGCATTGGCATCTTCACACTTCCGGAAGCGATTGAATGGGGCGCAACCGGGGCCAACCTGAGAGCGTGTGGATTGGAATGGGACTTCAGAAAAAAACGTCCTTACTCTGGTTATGAAAATTTCGATTTTGAAGTACCTATAGCCAACAATGGAGACTGTTATGATCGTGCGCTGGTGCGCGTCGAAGAGATGCGCCAGAGCTTGCGCATCATCGACCAATGTCTGAAGAATATGCCTGAAGGACCCTTCAAATCTTCCCACCCGCTCGCCACTCCTCCCGTTAAAAATTTCACTCTCCAGGACATTGAAACACTCATCACACATTTTCTCAATGTGAGCTGGGGACCCGTGATTCCGGCAGGAGAAGCCATGAGTTGCATCGAGGCAACCAAAGGCGCGAATAGTTATTACGCCATAAGTGATGGAAATACTTCTCCGTATCGAATGCATATACGGACACCGTCTTTCGCACACATGCAAATGATATCCTACATCAGCAAAGGATATACAGTGTCTGATTTACTCAGCATTCTCGGAGCGATGGATTATGTGCTTGCTGATATTGACCGTTAGCAAAGAATATAAACTGAACGATATGTTAACTGCGCAGGAAAAAGTTGAAATAGAAAAAGCGCTGCACCACGTGCCGGTCCGGAAGGCTGCCGGTATCGAGGCCTTGAAAATTGTTCAGCAGCACAGGCGTTGGATCTCCGATGAAACACTTCGCGATGTTGCCGACTACATCCATGTGAGTCCAGAGGAACTTGACTCGGTGGCGACATTCTATAATCTGCTTTTCAGAAAGCCTGTGGGTCGTCACATCATCCTGGTATGTGATAGCATTAGTTGTTGGGTAATGGGATATGAAGAGATTGTCGCGGCACTTCACGAAAGATTGAATATTCGCTTTGGAGAGACAACGTTGGATCAGCGCTTCACCATGTTGCCAAATTGTTGTCTTGGATGTTGTGATGCTGCCCCAGCGTTCATGATCGATAACGATCTCTATAGAAATGTAACGGCCCAACAGCTTGAAGATATTCTGAACAAGTATGAATAATAGTTAAAGTATATATGGAGAAGCCACTTACACAACATATTCGTCAAGACAAAAAACCTCTATCGCTGAAGGAGTATGAAGCGGTTGGCGGATATCAAGCCTTGAAGAAAGCGTTGAAGGGAATGACACCAAAAGAGATTCAGGCCGTGGTGAAAGATTCAAACTTACGTGGGAGAGGAGGCGCTGGTTTCTTCACTGCCTTAAAATGGAGTTTCGTCCCACTCGATGCGCCGAAACCGAAATACCTTATTGCGAATGCAGATGAAATGGAACCGGGAACTTTCAAAGACAGAATTCTGCTTGAGTGCACGCCACATCAATTGATAGAAGGGATGATCCTTGCCGCTTTCGCGATTCAGGCAAACGAGTCCTTTGTGTTTCTGCGTTGGGCCTATAAAGTAGCAGCGGGTGCAATTGAGCACGCGATAGACGAGGCGTATCAAGCAGGCTATCTCGGAAAGGATATTCTAAAATCCGGATTTGATCTTGATATGCATTTGCACACGGGTGTTGGCCGATATATGTGTGGCGAGGAAACAGCGTTACTCAATTCGCTGGAAGGTAAACGCGCGACTCCTCGTGCAAAGCCTCCATTCCCCCAGATCAGTGGATTGTTTGGGCGACCGACAATCGTTAACAATGTTGAGACACTTTGCAATCTACCACACATCGTAAACCAGGGTGCGGACTGGTTCAAAAAACTGAGCAGAACGGAAGATTCTGGAACGAAGATCTACGGTGTGAGCGGGAAAGTAAAAAGACCTGGTGCATGGGAATTGCCAATGGGCGTGACCATGCGTGAGTTGATAGAAGAATATGCAGGTGGAATGCGTGATGGATTAAAGTTCAGAGGCGCATTGCCCGGAGGAGCTTCAACTGATTTTTTGGTTGAAGAACATCTCGATGTAAAAATGGATTATGCTTCTGTCGCTGCCGCAGGTAGTCGCCTGGGCACGGGAACACTCGTCGTGCTTGATGATCATACATGCCCTGTTGGCTTTGTTAAAAATCTGGAACACTTCTTCGCCCAAGAGTCCTGTGGCTTCTGCACTCCATGTCGCGAAGGACTACCATGGGTAGAAAAGATATTGGAAAGCATTGAAGAAGGCGCGGGTACAACTAAGCACATCGATCTCCTTCACATGCATACAAAATATCTCGGACCTGGAAATACATTCTGTGCGCTTGCACCTGGAGCAATGGAGCCGTTGCAAAGCGCCTTGAAATATTTTAAAGCTGACTTTGATCAGCATATACACGAACAGCGCTGTCCTTATCATTCTATACCCGTAACCTTAGAAAACGTTTAGTATGGCAACCATTTTTATTGACAACAAAGCCTATGATGTTTCCTCTGGCAAAAATATGCTGGAGACTTGCCTTTCATTGGGATTCGACCTGCCGTATTTCTGTTGGCATCCAGCGCTGGGTTCGGTGGGTGCTTGCAGACAGTGTGCAGTCAAAGTGTACAAGGACGAGAACGATACCAAAGGACGACTGATCATGTCGTGTATGGAACCGGTGACTGACAAGCAGCGCATATCGATCATTGATCCTGAGGCACAAGAATTTCGCGGGCACGTCATCGAATGGTTGATGACCAATCATCCGCATGATTGCGCTGTGTGTGATGAAGGTGGCTCATGCCATCTCCAGGACATGACTGTGATGACAGGACACAACTACAGACGATTCAATTACAAAAAACGCACGTATAAAAATCAGTACCTGGGTCCGTTCGTCAACCATGAAATGAACCGTTGCATTCAGTGCTACCGTTGCGTTCGATTCTATAAAGATTATGCCGGTGGTGATGACCTGGATGTATTTGCATCGAAGAACAACGTGTATTTCGGCAGACATGAAGATGGTGTTCTTGAAAATGAGTTCAGTGGGAATCTCGCTGAAGTTTGTCCTACGGGTGTGTTTACAGATAAAACATTGAAAGAACATTATACCCGGAAGTGGGATCTCACCATGGCACCTTCTGTTTGTCACCATTGCAGTCTCGGTTGTAATACCATCGCTGGCGAACGATATGGTGAGCTGAGAGTGATCATGAACCGCTACCATGGAGAAGTGAACGGATATTTTCTATGTGATCGTGGAAGATTTGGTCATCAGTATGTAAATGCTCCTGACCGCATCCGTCAGCCACAAGTGATGAACACCAATGTTGACCATCAGAAAGCTGTACAGACTGTAGCATCGTTATTTATTCCGGGCAAGAGAATTATCGGTATAGGGTCTCCACGTGCTTCCTTGCAATCGAACTTTACATTGAAGGCGTTGGTAGGCAAAGAAAATTTTTATCATGGTGTTTCCGACAACGAACATGATTTGGCGGAACTGGCTATTCGTGTGATGAAGGAGGGCAATGTAGTATCCGGAACAATCCATGATGTTGAGCAAGCCGACGCAGTTCTCGTTTTAGGAGAAGACCTTACTAATACTGCGCCACGCCTTGCACTGGCAGTGCGTCAAGCTGCCAAGCAACATATGATGCCTGCGATATCAAAAGCAGGAATTCCGGCATGGCATGATGCTGCAACACGCGAGATTATTCAGGACAAGACAGGACCAGTATATATCGCCACACCAAACACAACCAAACTTGATGATGCCGCGCTCGGGACTTTCCGCGGTGTAGCCGATGACATCGGAAGGTTCGGCCATGCTATTGCGCATTTCCTTGATCCGACGTTGGCCGAAGTCACCGGACTTCAGCCCGATGTTGAACGGATGGCAAAACATATTGCAGAAGCGTTCTCGAAGGCACAACGTCCCGTAATAATTTCAGGTACCTCATGTGAAAGTGAATGTGTGATGAAAGCTGCCGCCAACATTGCATGGGCGTTACAAAAGAAAAATACCAACACACGTTTAACATTTACATTTCAAGAATGCAATTCTCTTGGATTAGCATTAATGGGAGGACACCGGCTAGACTCTGCATTCAATTGCGTGCTGAATGGACATACGGACACAGTCATTATCATGGAGAACGATCTTTATCGTCATGGAAAAAAAGAAATCGTTGATAAGTTTCTAAGCAAATGCAAGAACGTTGTCGTGTTCGATAGCATGCCAACTCCCACAACACAAAAAGCGAACGTGTTAATGTCCGCCGGAACTTTTGCGGAATCTGACGGCACGTTGGTGAACAACGAAGGGCGCGCACAGCGATTCTTTCAGGTGTATGAATCCGCAAATACAATTCAGGAAAGTTGGCGGTGGTTGCTTCGCATTGGTGAAATCGCCAACAATCAAAAACTAATGCAATGGAGAAATTTTGATGATGTTACAAAAGCTATTTCGCGTGAAGAGCCCTTCCTCGGAGCGGTGGATGAAGTCACTCCACCACCGGGTTTCCGTATTGCGGGTCAACGTATTCCGCGGCAGCCGCATCGCTACAGCGGCAGAACATCGATGAATGCAAACGTGAATGTATCCGAGCCAAAGCCACCTGTGGATCAGGACTCTTCTTTGTCGTACACAATGGAGGGATATCAGGGCGTTCCGCCTTCAAGCATGATTCCATTCTTTTGGTCACCGGGATGGAACTCTGTTCAATCCGTCAACAAGTATCAACAGGAGGTAGGGGGACCGTTGCAAGGTGGCGATCCGGGTATCAGACTTATTCATCCAGCCACAGCTGCGCCAAAATATTTTACGTCGATACCCGAGCCGTACATGCCGATGGATGAGCATCTATGGATACTTCCCATTCATCACATATTCGGTTCCGATGAACTCAGCGCAAAATCCGAAGTATTGAAAGAGAGAATACCGAAGCCATATGTATTGCTCTCAAGCGCTTCAAAAGCAGAATTGGAGGTTGAAGAAGGAGAGAAACTGTTTTTCGAAATCGATGGTCAGCCATATGCACTTCCTGTGAGACTAAGTGACGCATTGCCGAAGGGTGCTGCAGCGTTGCCGCAAGGAATTGATTCGATCCCTTATTCGGAATTGCCGGCGTGGGCTGTTGTAAGAGTAGGCGCTAGCGCAGGAAAGATTCCAGTTGTCAGGACATTGAGCAAAGACTAAAGAATACAAAAATGATTTCACCGCATATATGGATTGTTGTCGGAGTCTTGGGAGGCCTGTTGGTGATCGCTCCAGGATTGATTTGGCTTGAACGCAGAATGTTAGCGTTATGGCAAGATCGGTATGGGCCAAATCGTGCGGGTCCATTCGGTGTCCTTGTTGTACTTGCTGATACACTTAAATTATTTTTCAAGGAAGACTGGATTCCGCCTTTCGCAGACAAGTTTGTTTTTGTCATTGCTCCGGCAATAGTTGTCGTTACTGTATTGCTCAGCTTTGTTGTTGTGCCATTTGCTCCTGGAATTATCGTGGCTGATCTCAACATCGGTATTTTATTTTTTCTCGCAATGTCGTCGATGGGTGCATACAGCATCATCCTCGGTGGGTGGGCTTCGAATAATAAATATGCACTGCTTGGCGCGATGCGTGGCGCAGCGCAGATGATTTCTTACGAAGTGTTTATGGGACTGGCATTAATGGGTCCGGTAATTCAGGCGGGATCATTTAGTTTGAACACCATTGTTGAAGCGCAACATGGCATGTGGTTCATCATCCCACAGTTTTTTGGGTTTGTAATTTTTCTTATTGCAGGCATTGCGGAAACACACCGTTTGCCATTTGATATCCCGGAAGCGGAAAGCGAATTGGTTGCCGGATTTCACTCTGAGTATTCGGGGATGAAGTTCGGATTGTTCTTCGTGGGTGAATACCTGGGCATCATGTTGATATCATCAGTCATCACAAGCTTATACTTCGGAGGCTGGATCGGTCCGGCATTCCTTCCACCGATCGTGTGGTTCCTCATCAAGATGTTTGCGTTCATCATGCTCTTCATTTTATTGCGCGCTTCATTGCCGCGTCCGCGTTATGATCAGCTGATGGAATATGGATGGAAATTTTTATTTCCATTAA
>CBQWHS010000047.1:0-13207 GCA_967728665.1 uncultured Chryseosolibacter sp.
CTTAGTGAAAGATTTTTTACTTGTTGCGTTGTCGCAATGGAATTTGATGTTGCGGTCCCAATAATGTAATAAGGTGAGTTCACCTTTTGCAATGTGCTGAGTTACTAATGTAATAATGTGACAAAATTTGAAGTGTATTGATGACAAGAGATTTTCATGCGAAGCCTGCTCAAAAAATCGGAACGACATTAGGCCTTATTACCTTCATAACACAATATCAAAACTCAACTCTATCTTATTACCTTAACCCATATTGCACTTTTTTTCTGAATTAAACGAGAGCTTTATTAATTACCCATTTTCCTCTGCGAAAGATTTTTTTTACACTCGCTATAAGGTTTTCGCGGATTTATAGTGCGCACAGTTAGTGGTCTGGCGATCAAGAGGAGTACTCCGTTGTATGTAAGCTTTTGTTGGACGAAAATCTGAAGTACACAAACTGATCAAGAACAACTTTCTTTTCAGCACAGACATGATTCAAAGTTAGATATAAATCAGTGTTTTGAATTTCTGAAATTATATCGGCTGCTTTCTCAAATCAACTTCGCCAATGTGCTGATATAACGTTCGGGCACTTCTCCTTTTATTGCAGTCTGGTAATCCGAGTAACTGCAAGGCACAATGCTGTTGCGCGAATACTTCTCGATACCATTCGGATATGGAACTTCCATCCACCACTTCTCACTCAGTTTGCTTTTAAAAAATTGCAACGTCTCCGGTTCCACTGGCATAGAGACCGTGTATCGCAAAAAATCATTGCTCTTGAAATTTGAATCATTCTTCCGGCAATAAAAACCTTCAATGAAATACCAGATCATCGTAGCCATTACCGATGCAGTCTTTTTATGAACATCGTCAAATAATGGGTTGTATTCATAAAAGCCGATCGAACTTAATTTCTCGTTCAAGCCAGCATACCAGCATATCTGGCAAGCTTCCTCTCCAGTCAACCCAAACGGTTGGGCAAATGCATTGCCGGGGGCATCGGAAGAGCGAATGGCAGTTGCATCAAATGATAAAATATCTGCATTGCGGATTGCAGGTTCGATCTCCTGAAGATTCGTTCGGATTTGTCCGATCCTGAATGCCTCGAAGTATAACTTCTCCAAAATAGAAATCGAAAACGGATCGATCAGATAACTTTGATATGCGAGGTGCGTGTAGCTGAATAAATAGTTCGGTTCGTGCAATAAAACTTTATGGATATGCTGACGATGAGGTTTCGACTCATTCTTGTCTTCAAGGTCAAGCATCGCATCGACATTCAAAAAACTGACAAGTTTATCTAACGTTTCATACGCTGAGTATTGTCCGTAATCCAGATCATGAGTTCCACCGAGTATCAATGGCAAAACGTTTTTCTCCAACAGCATACGGCACACTTCACTTAGACGAGTGTATGTTTCATCGAGATCATGGCCCGGATTGAGATTCCCCAGGTCAACAATTCGATAGGCACCTGTTCCTCTTTTCAAACTGTAAAGCTTCTTTCTAATCTCATCGGCCCCTTGTGCGGCTCCAACATTTACTGTTGTCCCTCTGTCCTCTCGCACGCCAAGGATAGCAATGTGAGCTTCTCTGTAATCAGGAATCTTATCCGAGAATATTTTTATACTTTTTAGAAAACTTGTGGGAGAACTAATGTCCCGATAAATAGATTCGTCAATAGGTGAAAACAGAATGGTAAGATCCATGGGCAAGAATTCTGTTGTGAATATAGAAGTTACCCATGAACGCAGCAAGGAATAGCGAAACGCCTGATGTGAAGGAATAAAAAAGGGAGCGTGCACTCCCTTTTTTAAACATCAAAACTTGATGTCCTGTACTTTGATAGGCGAAGTAGATTTGCTTTTGAACAATCTTCCCAAGCGGTAAGTATAGATTACATTTATTGAATAATCAGCAAACGCTGCATCGCCTTGAATATGGACTTTACTGTCAGCATCTGAAATTGCAGAGTTAAGTAAATTTTGTTGTGCAATATCTGCTGCACTCTGGATACGGTTTCTAATGAAATTTACTGGAACAAACAAGCTTATTCCATGTTTGCCATGACGATATGAAACGCCTGACTCAACTGCAACAACGTATCCAGGACGTCTGTATGCGGCTTGTCCACCAAATACATCGTATGCAGGAATGCCTTCCATCCTGCCCGCCAATGAAAGCGAAAGGTTTTTCATTTTGCCAACAGGGGCCATAAATCCAGCTCTCACAAAATATTGATCAGGTGATGCGTAGACATTATAACCATTTAGCGTGCCTAAAACATTTCCATTGGCGTCCTTCACAGTAGTTGGAGCGCTTTTGAAAGTGCCATTCGACTCTCTCGGATTAAATAAATAATATCCACTTCCAAAGGCGTAAATGCCCTTATAGATTTTTGTAAACCCTTGAAGTTCTATTGAAAAACCAACTCCACCATCACCAGGTTGAATGGCCTGGTCCATTATTTGGGTCTCTTTCACAACTTCCTTGGTGGTCGGATCAACAACTATAGCTTGATCCTTAACACTGTGGCTGCCACTATTTGTTTTTATTCCGAGCCCTATTAATAAATTTCCGTTCGTGCTTTTTTGTGGATCCATCAACCAATAATTAGCACTTAGTCTTATGTCGCCAAGTCCTTGCGCATACACACTATACCGAGTTCCTTCCAAGACCTGATCCGTCATTTTTCCATCAATCTCAACTTTTCCTCCAGTCTTAGTTTTAAGAACTTGAGACCTCTCATTATGAACGTAGGGAATTGAGAGATTTAATTGAAATCGGTTTGACAGGCCGTACGAGATGTTGAGGTCAATCGCGTGTGAGTAAATATTAACGGCATTTCCTTTTTCATTACCGTTTTCGTCAAACCCTCCCTGAGTATTTTGACGGAATGTTTTTTCGTCAGTTCCAACAAAGTGACGAAATGAGTGAAAATAGCGGTACCCCGCTCCGATTTGAAACTCACCCTTTGGAAGCGTATAGCTAGATGAAGATAACGGATTCAAACCGCCCATTTGGCGAACTGCCACACAACCCTGTCCAAAAGATTGTTGAGCGACTAAAGCAAAAGCGAAGACAAACGTATATAGGTAGAAGTATTTTTTCATAAATAATGTGATCATAAGGTTGAGAAAAATAAAAAATACAGCACTCTCGAATGAGCGCTAGAAAATAAAAGGAACCTTATGCTTTGGGGGGCGGAGCTGTTATTGACAATGGCTCATTAGCGATTTTGCATTCAAGACTTGCAAACGAGATGTTCTGCAGCCAACGATTGCTTCGCTGAATAGTTCCTGATTCGAGTGATTCGAAATCTTTCAGGAGTTTGCTTAGAATATTTTGTGTCTTTTTCGATGAGGATGGAATATCGTTCGCAAGTTTAGAATAATCTTTCATCGACTGATCAAGTTGCTTTTCTTTCTTGTCTTTTATACAGATAATGATCAGTTCGTCATTTTCCAATTTCTGTTTAACCAATCTGTAAAATTGCCCCTCGTGCTCGAATTTTCCATCGACACGTTGAAAATCATTTTCCTGCAAAGGATAGGGCAGATTGACCGGAAGCCTCAATTCCACCAATTCATCTTGTGAATACTGATCGGCATCAAGGCGTTGTGTCAATTCAACTGTAGCCTGAAAACGAAGGGCAACAAAAACAACGTAATATCCGCCAACATTGAAGAGGAAAACAATAAGCAGCAGTATAGCGAATAACTTTTTCAAGGGTAAAGGTTACTCGATTTAAGACTAAATTCTCAAAAAGTCAATCTTAAACTCTCTTTCTGAAGCCTAACAGTCGTTTGAACAACGCTATGCCACAGCCAAACGCTGTGCTTTCGTCTTCTGCGCTACAATCGGATTAACGGAAAGAATGACTCCTACGCCATCGATTTTCGACAAAGCGAGCAGTTTTTGCAACGTTATCTTACCCAACATATACTGCTTGCCCTGTGCGGCGTATCCTGAATTAAATTCTTCAAAATCGCTGATTGAGACTTTATTATCCTCGTCAAAGCTGATGAAGGCTTCTATCAAAAGATCATTGGAAAATTCAAGAGACGTTTCCTGCTGATGCTTTTTGTATTCATAAGCATAGTCATAAGCAAGGGCGGAAATGTCTGACAATACTGCCGACCCTGTCGGGTAACTCCCCGCTCCTTTACCGATGAACAATTGCGTTTCCGCGAAAGCGCCTCTCACTTGCACTGCATTAAATTCATTTCGAACAGAGGCAAGAGGATTGGTATTTTCAATAAACTGGGGCGCAACAAAACCATACACTTTACCATCCTGCTTGAAAGCCCTGGCAATTAATTTAATAGTGTAATGATTGTCTTGTGCGAACTTCAGATCAAGTGCAGAAATTTTATCAATGCCAATATTGATAACATTTTCCGGCTGAACAAAAACTCCAAATGTATGCGCAATGGCGATGACCAACTTATACTTCGGGTCGTAACCTTTTACGTCAAGGCTGGGATCAGACTCAGCGAAGCCAAGATCCTGCGCTTGCTTCAATGCATCCTCGTAACTCTTTTTCTCATCGAATACTTTTGTGAGGATGTAATTTGTTGATCCGTTAAAAATTCCTTCAATGCTACTGATCAGATCATTGTCATAATATTCTTCCAGGTTCCGCAGAATTGGAATGCTACCACAAACAGCTCCCTCATATAATACTGGCTTACCATGTTTCTGTTGAAGCAAATAAATTTCTTCGAGATGCTCGGCAAGCATTTTCTTATTCGCTGTTACTACTGCCTTTCCATGTTCAAGCGCGGTCTTCACGATTTCATAAGCAGCTCTTGAATCGTCAATCAACTCCACGATGATATCGATATCCGGATCATTCAGGATTTCATTGCGATCATAGGTAAAAAAATGATCCGGAATTGGGCGCGTCTTATTTTTGTTCTTAACGCATATTTTTTTGATCTCGGCTTTAACGCCATGGGTTTCGTGCAGTACATGATATAATCCCTGACCTACGCATCCAAAACCGAATAATCCTAATTTCAATTTCTTTTTCATACAAGAACTTCGTGATATGATTTTTTCAAAAAGTGTTCGATAATATTTTTCAAATGTTCGAATTCCACAAGGAAACCATCGTGACCATAGATAGAACTAATGACTTCAAGTTTTGCACCTGGAATTTTCTCTGCCAAAAATTTTTGTTCGCTTAATGGAAATAAAATATCGCTGTCTATTCCAATGACCAGCGTTTTCGCCCGGATAATTTGCAGTGCTTGTTCAATGCTTTCCCGCTTACGGCCAACGTTGTGGCTGTCCATGATTTTGGAAAGAATCCAATAGGTGAACGTGTTAAATCGGTTTGCCAATTTCTGACCTTGATAGCGTTGATATGTGGACGCACGAAAGTCATCCGTTGTCTCATTATTTTTTTCGCTCTGCGTCACCTGGTAGGTTTCATATTGGCGATAGGAAATCATACCAATGGCACGGGCGGCTTTTAAGCCATTAATTCCGGCACGCGGATCATTCTCTTTCCAACTCTCATCTGCTTCTATTGCCATTCGCTGAGCTTCATTAAATGCAACGCCCCACGGAGAATGAAATGCATTACATGAAATGGGAATTATAAATTTAAAAACTTTCGGTTGTTGAATTGCCCATTCAAGAACATGCTGACCTCCCAGGGAGCCCCCGATCAAAACTTCGACATTCTTGATGTTCAATTCCTGACGCAGCAAATCGAGACTCCTCACAATGTCACGAACAGTGAGCTCGGGAAAAGCATGATAAAACGGATTGCCAGTTTCTGTGTTCAGCGAAAGCGGACCTGTAGAACCGTAGCACCCACCAAGAATATTGGCGCAGATAACAAAGTGACGAGATGGATCAAACGGGCCGGGTCCGGAAAATAGCCCTCCCCACCAATCGGTGAAGTCAGAACTTCCTGTAAGCGCATGACAAACCCAAATCACATTATCCCGTGCTGCGTTCAGTTTTCCGAGCGTAGTGTATTTAAGTTGGAAGCCCGAAAGTTGCCCTCCGGTTTCCAACTCAAATGGTTTAGTGTAGTGAAAAATGTGATCGTTTTTTTCCATCCGTTTAATGTGATTACACGACCAGTTCTCCTGCAAACACTTTATCAAATGCTTGCTGAAAATCTGCTTTGATGTCGTCAATATGTTCTATGCCTACCGACACACGAAGAAGCGTTGGCAATACGCCAGCCGCAATTTGTTCTTCCTGTGACAACTGTTGATGTGTGGTAGCCGCTGGCTGAATGATTAGTGTTTTCGCATCGCCAAGATTCGCCAAGTGACTTACAAGTTTCAAGTTATCAACCACTTTCGCTGTGTACTCTTTTGAACCTTTCAGCGTGAATGACAGGACCGCACCAAATCCGTTTCGCAGATATTTTTTTGCCAGCTTATGATACGTACTGCTTTCCAAGCCTGGATAATTCACACTCTCGATCAACGGATGGTTCTCCAACCATTGAGCAAATGCAAATGCGTTGTCAACAGATCGCTGAACGCGAAGAGAAAGTGTTTCAAGGCCTTGAAGAAATAAAAATGAATTGAATGGACTCAACGCTGGGCCGAAATCTCGTAGCCCCTCAACCCTTGCACGAATAGCAAAGGCTATGTTGGGAAGTCCGAGAGGATTGTTCACCCCAAAGACTTCAGCAAACTTCAATCCGTGATAACCTTCAGAGGGCTCAATGAATTGTGAAAATTTTCCGTTGCCCCAATTGTAATTACCCCCATCGACTATCACACCACCGATAGAAGTACCATGTCCTCCAATCCATTTAGTGGCTGACGCAACGACAACATGCGCACCATGCTCCAACGGACGGAAAAGATATCCTGCTGCGCCAAATGTGTTATCAACGATCAATGGCAGATCATGTTTTTTTGCAAGAGCTGCGATCGCTTGAAAATCCGGAATATTAAAACCCGGATTTCCAATCGTCTCAATATAAATTGCTTTGGTTTTTGCGTCGATATGTTTTTCAAACGCTTCAGGCTTATCCCCTTCTGCGAAACGTACTTCTACACCTAATCTTTTAAACGCCACCTTAAATTGGTTGTACGTTCCGCCATAAAGAAAAGAAGTAGAAACAAAGTTGTCACCCGATTGCAAAATATTGTTCAACGCAATGAATTGAGCCGCCTGACCCGAGCCCACAGCGAGAGCAGCGACTCCACCTTCCAATGCCGCGATGCGTTTTTCAAAAACATCGGTTGTTGGATTCATAATGCGTGTATAAATATTACCGAACTCTTTCAACGCGAACAAATTTGCTCCGTGCTCAGAATTTTTGAAAGTGTATGATGTAGTTTGATATAAAGGCACCGCTCGTGAACGTGTTGTTTCATCGACTTCCTGGCCAGCGTGTAATTGTAATGTTTCGAACCTTAATGTTGACATGACTTAAATCTGTTAGAATGTTGTTGTAATTTTTTTTGAATAAAAGGATAGGACATAACCGTAACCTTAGCTGCCTGTCACATGGCAGGGTCATTGGTTAGCTTGTTGCCTGACGCGCTACGCGATCAATTAACAGCAACCGTCATTACAACAACACTGCATCGCAGAAAGCATGCAGGCGTTTTCTTCCTCAAGAGAAATTCCTGTGAAGGTTTCAAATACCTGGGAAACGAATTGTTCCAGAACCGACAATAGTCCTGATTGGAGCGAGTTGATGATGTTTTTCATTTTTTACTCGGTTTATATTTCCCCCACTTGTTTGGTGGGATGTCAGGATTTAGCACCTTTTCTTTCTTCGGGGATTTTCCCTTCCGATCGAGGGTTGCTAGCGCTTCATAGAGCCTGTCTCTCCGCGCTTCTTTATAAATCGATGAAGCTGATGTGCTTTGCTCGACTTGATGACACAAACGTAGAGCCTGAAACGATGGTTTCCAAACGCAGCATAAAAAAATTTTTTCTAAAACCACGCTCACGAATGTTAGCCCACACCTCCAGGAAACGGTGATTTAGGCTATTTTAAATCGATTGAATCCGCAACTATTTGTTGTCGGTTAAAAAAAAATCGCTTCACGCCTTTTCTACTGTGGTCTTATAAATCAGCATTATCTGCCCAATATGATATAGATCGTGATGAATGATGCCGTGGAGCATCGTATAAAAAGTGTATTTGTGAGTCGCTCCTTGCACGAGTTCACTTAGTTTTTCATCTGGAAAATTTCCAAGGGCTTTGATCAAATCTTGTTGACTTCTCTCCAAGTCGTCTAAGGTTTGGTGCCAATCGGTTGGCATTGGAAAATTTGTCTCGGAAGTAACTTGAAATTCGTGTTCGCCTATCACATGCTTCATCACATAAACTCTCCATGTTGTCATGTGCGCAACGAGTTCAATAATGCTGTGCGTTCCAGGCAATCGATTAAACGCGTTTTCATTTTTCACGTTTGCCAATACTTCTTTAACAGTAGGGCCATGCCAAGCACCTTTGTCAAAAGACTTATTCAACAGTCGAATAATTTTTTGAACTTCTGCCATATTATTCTTGCTACGAAGGAGTCTAAGAGGTTTTCGGACACGAAGGTTTTAATAATGAAAAATTGTCGTACGAAAAGATCGAGCGTAAATAAAAGCAATCACATATTTCACAATTGAAAATCAAATCCTCTAACCATAAAGCTCATGCCTCTAAACTTTTTAACTCTAAAATTTTCAACTTTTACCTCCTCTTCTATGTCAGCATTCCACCGTCAACCTGCAACACTTGTCCACTGATGTAGCTCGACATGTCAGAACCCAAGAATACACATGCATCGGCAACATCTTCTGGTTTGCCTCCACGTTTCAATGGAATTGCCTCGCGCCAGCTCTGAACGGTTTTCTCGTCCAGTTTTGCTGTCATTTCAGTTTCAATAAAACCAGGAGCAATTGCGTTTGCACGAATGCCGCGTGATCCAAGTTCCAACGCAACAGATTTTGTAAATCCAATTATGCCGGCCTTCGATGCTGCGTAGTTTGCTTGTCCAGCATTTCCTTTTAATCCAACAACAGATGTCATGTTGATAATAGAACCTCCACGTTGCTTCATCATTTGTTTCGTCACCGCTTTCACTGTGTTAAAACAAGACTTGAGATTCACATTGATCACTTTATCCCACGACTCTTCATTCAGTCTCAATAGAAGATTGTCCATGGTTATCCCAGCGTTGTTAATGAGAATATCAAGCGATCCAAAATCCGCGATCACATCCGTGATCAATTTTTCAGCTTGGGTATAATCCGATGCATCGGAACGATATCCTTTTGCTTTAACTCCCTTTGCAGCGAGTTCGGCTTCTAACGCCTGGCCCTGTTCAACGCTTGATAGATAAGTGAAGGCAACATTAGCACCTTGTTCTGCATAACGAAGCGCAATCGCCCGTCCAATGCCTTTTGATGCACCGGTGACCAACGCATTTTTTCCCTGAAGTAGTTTCATACGAATCTGTAAATGGATTTTAATTCGTCAAAAATAAATAATTAGGCGACAAATCAGAGACAAGAAATTCCTTAATCCTGACGGTTGATGCGAATGCAATAGGAGACAAATGGAACCATCGATCGGAAGACCGATTCGTCGGTGCTGTAGAATGCAAGATCAACCGTGCTGCGTTTGCTAATATATCGGGCTCCCAAAGAAATTATAACAGGAATTCCAGTGCGGTCACCAACAAATAAAAACCAGTTCTCTGTTACAAGACCGATGTTACGGGTTATCCTTTTTGTGGCGGAAAAATTAAGCACCGGCGGCAAGAAGCCATTGGCCATATACATATAACCGACGCCAAACGTAACATGATCATTGCTGTTTCCCCATGTGCTGGCTCCATACACCATTCCCAGATCGCGAACATCTTCACCTGAATAAGTTTCAATGAAGTTGCGGGGAAGGCGATAGTAATTGACACCAGCAGAGATCTTATGCCTCTCGCCATTTAAAATATTCACTTTTGCATTGAAGAATGTCACGGTGCCAGCAAAAAGATCTCCTCCTGCGCCAATCATGACACGATCGGTGATTCCATAATGGACGGAGTTAATAAAGAGGTATGTGCTCTCAAGTGTGATATCTCCTTTAGGCAACGTATATGCTGTTGAAGCAAGCAGATATCGAACTGAATTTGGACTCGGAGCCCATCGCAATTGGCCACGCAAGCCATCAACATAGTCAATTCTTTTGATGTCACGCATGGCAAGTTTGGTGCTTCTTCCATAAGCATCTGTAACAATTGCCGTATCGCGTGATATCTTTATTAGTTTGCCAGTGATTACTGCGTCATCTTTTGTGTGTACTTCTACAGTCGCAGGTTTTGAAACGGGTTCCTGCTCCTGGCCCATTACCTCGAGAGTAGTACCTAACAAAAATAAAAAACAAAGCCCAAAAAAATTGGTATTGAGTTGCATGCAGCAAAGTAGGATACAGTGAAAACGCTACCTGTAAAATTAAATTATGCAGCAGACGAATTAATGGAAATTAACATTGGAATCCTACGTTTCGATCTGTATATACTTTTGCCGATTTGGTCGCAATGAAGACCAAATTTTAGCTTTTGTTTCATCATTCTGCCGTATATCTTTGGCAGCGAATTAAAATCCTTACACTATGTCAAAATATGATCTGATCGTGATCGGGAGTGGACCCGGTGGATATGTTGCTGCAATACGAGCGTCTCAATTGGGAATGAAAGTGGGCGTTGTTGAGAAGGCGGAGATTGGCGGCATTTGCCTCAACTGGGGCTGTATCCCAACGAAAGCGTTACTTAAAAGTGCAAACGTATTTGAATATATAAAGCACGCTAAAGATTACGGTGTTGAGGTGAAAGATTTCAAAGCTGATTTGCCTGGCATGGTTAAGAGAAGTCGTGATGTTGCCGCGAGCAACAGCAAGGGTGTTCAGTTTTTATTTAAGAAGAATAAAATTGACCTGATCGAAGGTTACGGCAAACTAAAAAAAGGCGGAAAAGTTGAAGTTGAAAATGCGGGCAAGAAAACTGACTATGAGGCAAAGAGCATCATTGTTGCCACTGGAGGAAGAAGCCGCGAACTCCCGTCGATGAAAATTGATGGCAAGAAAATTATTGGCTACCGTGAAGCAATGATCCTGGACAAGACTCCTAAAAAATTATTGGTTGTGGGATCTGGCGCCATCGGTGTAGAGTTTGCCTATTTCTACAATTCGCTCGGCACTGAAGTTACGATCGTTGAGTTCTTACCGAGAATTGTTCCGGTAGAAGATGAGGAAGTTTCGAAGACACTTGAAAAAATATTTAAGAAATCAGGAATGGCAATTCACCTGAATTCCGAAGTTACGAAAGTAGATACGTCAGGTGCGGGCTGCGTAGCCACTGTAAAAACTCCAACAGGTGAAATCAAAATTGAAGCAGACATTGTTCTCTCTGCTGTGGGCGTTACCGCGAACCTGGAAAACATCGGACTTGAAGAAGTTGGCGTAAAGACAGAAAAAGGGAAAGTGATCGTTGATGATTTCTATAAAACAAATGTCCCTGGAGTTTATGCGATTGGTGACATTGTAAAAGGACAGGCTCTTGCGCACGTGGCATCTGCGGAAGGAATTATTTGCGTTGAAAAGATCGCCGGACATAATCCTCAACCACTGGATTACAACAACATTCCAGGCTGCACCTACTGCTCACCGGAAATCGCTTCAGTGGGATATACAGAAGAAGGCGCAAAGAAAGCAGGGTATGAAATTAAAGTTGGAAGGTTTCCATTCAGCGCATCTGGAAAAGCGAAAGCTGCTGGAGCAACTGATGGTTTCGTGAAAGTGATCTTTGATGCAAAATATGGCGAATGGCTTGGAGCTCATTTCATTGGAGCTAACGTTACGGAAATGATTGCAGAAGTTGTTGCCGCGAGAAAACTGGAGACTACCGGACATGAAATTATAAAATCAGTTCATCCTCATCCTACGATGAGTGAGGCCATAATGGAAGCTGCGGCTGCAGCTTATGGAGAAGTGATTCACATATAATATTTTACAAAACAAGCTTTGGCTTATAGAATAGCCACGTGTTTAAATACGTGGCTATTTTTATAAAACATTATTCAGTTGCTCCTTTATCTTCTCAAGCTCCTCTTTCATCGACACTACAAACTTTTGCATTTCGGCATCGTTGGCTTTTGAGCCGATGGTGTTGATTTCACGTCCTATCTCCTGTGAAATAAACGCAAGCTTCTTACCGTTGGATTGTGGTTCACGTAACGCCTGCAGAAAATAATCGAGGTGAGATTTCAAGCGTACTTTCTCTTCGTTGATATCTAACTTCTCAACATAAAAAATTATTTCCTGCTCCAAACGATTTTCATCAAAACCCTCATCGCCAAAAAACGATTCCACATTGGAACGAAGTCGTTCACGAATTCTATCCACGCGTTTTGAATCCAGCTTTTTCACTTCCTCCAGGCTTGCTTCAATTGACAAACAACAATTTTTTAACATTGTCTCTAACACTTTGCCTTCATCCACACGAAATTTGTCGCACTTTTTCAATACATCCGTCAGTACAGTTTTTACTTGTGCCCAGCCTTCTTCACTTACCTCATCCTTTAATTTGTTTTTGATGACTTCCGGGGAATTCAATGCAAGTGAAAAAAGCTCATCGTAAGGAGCATATACTCTATCCGCCAGTTTTTTCAACTCACTATAGTAAGCAACAAACAATGTCTCATTATAACTTTGACTGGTTTCTCCGTTGGACTGTCTTTCATAGTCAATCGATACTGATACTTTGCCACGTTCAAGAATTTCACTGATCAGGTTTCGCACTTCCATTTCACGATCGGAGAATGCTTTCGGAAGACGTAGGTTTAAGTCGAGATACTTTGAGTTCAGACTCTTTATCTCTATAGAAAGCTGAGTTTGGCCATTGTCAATGGAAGCTTGGCCGAACCCTGTCATCGATTTAATCATTGCACGCAGTTTAAGAATGGCAATATGCCAATGCTGCGCAAGATCGGCAAAATGTTTTGCAAATCAGAAATCAAATCCCAGTGTGAGATATCCGTGCGGATGGCCAACTTCATAATTTTCAACCGGCCATGCTAAATCGAATTTGACATAGTAGCTGAAGACAACCGTACGAGCGCCAACCCCATAACTATACAACCATGGATTGAGATAGTTTTTAATTTGTGCTTCAAATGGACCATTCTTGATCACATCATAGCTTACACTGTTTTGTGAACTAAACGGAGGCTT
>CBQWHS010000048.1:0-12947 GCA_967728665.1 uncultured Chryseosolibacter sp.
CTGCGCTCATGCGACAATTCTTAAGTGAATCTTTTGTCTTATCAATTTTAGCGCTGATGATAGCATTGACGTTGACCGGGTTGGCGTTACCGTTTTTTAACAGCATGCTCGCGAAATCTTACGGTATTGCGTCTTTAGCAAATCCAAAAGTTGTGATTGGAATCAGTTCGCTTGTGCTAATCGTCTCTTTGCTATCTGGTTATTATCCAGCATGGGTTATGTCGAGCATGAGACCCGCTGAAGTACTGAAGGGAAAATTTCAGTCTACCGGTCGCGGAGTTCGGCTGCGTCAAACGCTTGTCGTTTTTCAGTTTGTGATTTCTGTATGCTTGGTGATGGGAACATTGGTGGTGATCGACCAATTGCATTTCATGCAAAATCAAAATTTAGGTTTTGCAAGGGATCAAATATTTGTTGTGCGGGCAGACCGGGCCCGATCGGAAAACCCACTTGCATTCGAGACATTCAAAAATGAAATTCAATCCCTTGCTACAGTTCAACAAGTGAGTTTCACGAATTCTCTTCCTGGAAATCCGGGATGGATCGGTCAGATCGCATACCCGGAAGGCAGATCCGGTGATGATGCCGTGAGCGTTGAATACATGGCAATCGATGAAAGCTATGTGAATACACTTGGACTTTCGTTTGTCGCGGGACATGGCTTCGATAAGCAACGAGAAGCAGAATTAAAGGATGGTCTGATCTTAAATGAAACTGCGGTGAAGAAATTTGGTTGGCCATCGCCCCAAGAGGCAATAGGAAAGAAAATTATTTCGCCTTCTCAATACCCCGCAGGTGAAGTCATCGGTGTTGTTAAAGATTATCATCAATTCGGCTTGCAACAAATTATTGGTCCAATGGCTATGGATTACAATCCGCAGAATGCGTACATGTATGCTATTCGGTTCAAGGGTGAAAATGCCCAGGCTTTAGTTGAATCGGTTGCCAATCTTTGGAAGAAACATTTTTCCGGTTACGATTTCAATTTCTTTTTCCTTGATCAGGATTTTGAAAAACAATATCAGGCTGAACAGCGACTCGCTAATGTTTTTGCCGTGTTCGCAGGAATCACGATTGTCATTGCGATGATCGGCCTTGTAGGATTGGTTTCCTTTATGGTAGCATCCCGCACGAAAGAAATTGGAATTCGCAAAGTTCTGGGAGCAGAGGTCTTTACCATCAGCACATTGCTATCGAAAGAGTTTTTAATCTTGGTAATCATCGCCAATGTGATTGCATTTCCACTTGCATATTATTTCGCAGATCAGTGGTTACAAAATTTTGCAAATAGAACAGAAGTCAGCCCGATGATTTTTATTTCTACATTATTGATAGCGGTGGGAATTACATTGCTGACAATTAGTTTTCAGACCCTCAAAGCCGCAATGGCAAATCCAGTTAAATCTTTACGATACGAATAATTTCATTTCATGTTTTTTAACTACTTAAACATCGCCGTTCGCACCTTGCTGAAAAATAAGGTTCACACGTTTATTAATGTGATTGGTTTATCGCTTGGAATGGCTTGTACATTTTTAATCGGTATTTACATTCATCATGAATTGAGTTATGATCGCTTCCATGATGGAGCTGAAAATATTTATCGGATCGCTTGGATAGATGAAAATCCTCAAACACGGACTCCTCACCCGATGGCCCAGGCTTTGGCAACCGATTTTCCAGAAGTTGAAAACGCAGTAAGTCTTAGCCCGTTGTGGGCTTCGGGTCTCACACGTGAAGTTCATTCATTCAAAAATCCAGCAAAGAACGAGCGATATGATGAAGCCAACATCCTATCCGTTGATACGACTTTTTTCGATGTATTCTCATTTCCTCTCGTGAATGGAAATGCAAAGCAGGCGTTAAAAAAACTAAACGGTGTAATGATCTCGGAGTCGATGGCCAAAAAATATTTTGGCGATGCTGACGCTGTTGGAAAACAGTTATATGTCGATGGAGAAAAATACCTGGTTGAGGTTACAGCCGTGTTTAAAGACGTTCCTGAAAATTCTCATTTCCATTTTGATTTCCTCGTTTCTTACTTAAGAGAGAAGTCCCTAAACCCCGGGAATGATTTCTATAGTTGGAAAGATTTCGGTCACTATAATTATGTGCGGCTGAAGGCCGGAACCGATTCAAAAGCCCTGGAAGCAAAACTGTTGCCGTGGATCAAAAAATATATCAACGTATCGGAAGAACAGTTTAAAGCAATTGCAAACAACGGATACGGCTTTAAACTCCAGCCAATAACCGACATTCACCTGCGCTCGCGGTTACATTGGGAATTAGAACCCAACGGAAATATTGAATACGTTTATATACTTGGCGCTGCTGCGTTATTGACACTCGTAATTGCTTGCATCAACTTCATGAACCTGACGACTGCAAAATCAGCAGAGCGCGCAAAAGAAATTGGTGTGCGAAAAACGTTGGGAGCACATCGTAAACAATTGTCTCTTCAATTCCTTACGGAATCAATTGTTATCTCATTGATATCCGTGGTCCTTTCCATTTTTATTATTGAAGTCTCCTTGCCATTCATAAACTATGAGACTGGCATGAGCATGAACATTCAGTACGAACAATATTTTGCTGTCCTTTTGTTTTTTGGAATTATCACAGGGATGATTTCAGGGGCGTACCCGGCATTTTATCTTTCTAACATAAAACCGAATATTATTCTTAAAGGAAAATTGGTTCAAAGCAGGGAAGGAAATCGGTTAAGGAGCGGATTGATCATTTTTCAATTCTGTATGTCGATGGTTCTTATTTGCAGTGCCGTTATTATATACTCTCAACTTTCTTTTCTTAAAACAAAAGACCTTGGATTTTCAAAGGAAGAGTTGTTGATAGTTCCACTGAAGCAAGATGATGGGTTTGCCGATCTTGACGTGTTGAGGAATGAACTCACAAACAACGTGGACATTGTATCGGTGTCAGCAAGCTCTAACATTCCTGGCCGACAATTCAATCAGAATCCGATCGGTTCGGTGAAGCATCCCGACAATTCGATTGATGCCTCCGAAGTATTTGTTGATTACGACTTCTTTAAGACACTCGATATAAAATTAGCGGAGGGCCGGTTCTTTCAACGTGATAACCCGGCGGACTCTACTGCCTTTATCATTAACGAGACAGCGGCAAAACAAATGTTTTTTAACGAATCTGCTGCAGGCCAGGAGATCTTTTGGGAAATGAATGAAAGCAGTGTGTTGCGCGGAAATGTTATTGGTATTGTAAAAGATTTTCATTTCCAATCGTTGCATGAGCCGGTGCGTCCGCTTTTGTTTGTTCTCACAAAAGATGCTTTCAACAATGTTATTATCAAAGCCCGCACGAAAAATCTTAACAAGACGCTGGCAAGTATTGAATCGGCTTATAAAAAAGTCCAACCCTATTTTCAATTTGACTTTTATTTTCTCGAGGATATGCTCAACAACTTGTATGTGTCTGAGCAAAGAACAGGATCTTTACTTGGAACATTTTCCATTATAGCCATGATGATTGCTGCTTTTGGATTATTCGGGATCTCGCTATTAACATTTCATCAAAAAATAAAGGAATTGAGTGTACGGAAAGTTCTGGGTGCTTCCGGCTTTAACCTTTTGATTTTGCTTTTGGGAAATTTCACGCGCCTCATTTTGGTTTCAATTGTTCTCGCTATTCCACTGGTATGGTGGGGAATGAGTAAATGGCTTGACAACTTTAATGAAAAGATTACTATCAACCCATTAGTATTTTTAATGTCTGGAGCAACCTTGCTAATCATAGCATGGGTGACTTTACTTTATTTTTCAATACGTGCCTCGCGACTGAATCCGGCCGAGACGCTAAAGAATGAATGAAATGGTCTGATGTTCAGAACATAAAATAGCCGGATGAACCTAGCAGTTTGATTCGAGTTTGTTTACAATAAATCCACGATTATGTTCAGAAGCATCGTAACCACCGCACTGCGCAACATTCTTAGAAACCGTTCATTCTCCATTATTAACCTGGTAGGCTTGAGCGTCAGTATGTCGCTGGCCCTTCTTGTAATTTTGTTGATCCGTGAACAATACAGGTATGATAATTTTCACAAAGATGCGGACAGGATCTATCGTGTTAATACACGAGCTATTCGCACCAATGGTGAACGAGAGGATTACGCTTCGGTCCCTTATGCTATGGGCCGTGCGCTGAAGGAAGACTACACATTCATTGATGAAGTAGTGCGAATTAATCGGCGACTTAACGCTGATGCAATTTACGGTAACGTGAATGTTCCGCTTTCTGGATTGTGGGTCGATCCCGCTTTTCTGACTGTCTTTAATTTCCCGTTGGAGAAAGGAAATCCCTCAACGGCATTAAGTCAGCCAAACAATCTTGTTTTAACACACGAAACTGCCCAGCGTATTTTCGGCGTGACTAATCCGCTCAGTCAAACAATCACGATCAATGGATACGGAGAATTTGTGGTTACTGGAGTGTTGAAAAAATTTCCAAGCAAGACGCATTTTGACTTTCAAGCCCTTGGTTCTACGACCGCCATCCCAGGAATGGAACAGAAACAAATTTTAAATGCCGTGCAAGACAACTGGAATGATTACTATTCCAGTTATGTGTATTTTAAATTGAAAGAAGGCCAAACTACTAAGGCAGTGGAGCAAGCGTTGACAAAGATGTCGAAAGAGAAATTTGTGAACTTGAAGCTTGAGACACGAGACAAGGGCTATGACTTCTTCCTGTTAAAATTATCGGAACTCACGCCTGGACCAATATTGTCAAATCAAATGGGAACCGGCATGCCGACTTTACTTATTATTTTTCTCACCGTGTTGGTGATGGTAGTGATGGTGATGGCTTGTTTCAATTATACAAACTTGATGATTGCCAAGTCGCTTTCGCGTGCGCGTGAAATCGGTGTGCGCAAAGTTGTCGGCGCGCAGCGTATCCAGGTGTTCGGCCAGTTTATTGGCGAGGCGGTAATATTTTCATTCATCTGCCTGTGCGTCTCTTATGTGTTGATGCAATTACTGAAACCGGGATTCATGCAATTGAACATTGCCAGAGAATTTGCAACCGAGCTGAAAGAAGATTATTGGTTGTACTTTTATTTTATTCTGTTTGCAGTTGTGGTTGGTGTTATCGCTGGAATATTGCCAGCGGCATATTTGTCTGCGATAAAGGCGGCACGGGTTTTAAAGGACTCTGGAAATCTTAAACTTTATTCGCGGCTAACATTCCGGAAGGTATTGATCGTAACTCAGTTTGCACTGTCTATAATTTTTATAATTGTGGTTCTTGTTATTTACAGACAGGTTGATTTTATGGTTACGACAGACTATGGCATCAATGATAAAAATATTTTGAATGTGAGATTGCAAGGAATCGACCATCAAAAATTTGCAAACGAAATGAAGAGTGTTGCGGGAGTTGTAAATGTCGGAGGCGTTTCTCATCGCTTAGGTACATGGGCTGACCGTTCAAGCGATTACAAAAGAAACAAAGGAGATGAGTCGTTTGTGATGCGCGATTTTATTGTTGATGATCAGTACATGGACAACCTGGACGTTAAGTTTATCAGCGGGGGTAATTTCAATCCCATCGAAGAAGGTCCATTGGAGAAATATGTTATTCTAAATGAACAGGCGCTAACTATGTTTGGCTTTACTTCTCCCATTCAGGCTGTGGGACAATCGATTTTTGCAGATGACTCCGTTCAGTTGATTGTGAAAGGGGTTGTGAAGGATTTTAATTTCAGACCGTTAAGTTACCAGATCGGGCCAGTGGCATTCCGTTTCAAAAAAGGTGACTTGGCTTTTGCGAGTATGAAAATCGTCCCCGGACAAAAGGAATCAGTGGTGGCTTCACTCGAAGCTGTATGGAAAAAACTTGATCCGATTCATCCATTGGAATGGAAGATGATGGAAGAGGAGATTGACGAAGCTTATGAGCAAGCTGGATTTTTAGATGTGTTAAATATTGTCGGCTATATTTCATTTCTCGCCATAAGCCTTGCTTGTCTTGGCATGCTAGGTATGGCGATGTATTCAACTCAAACACGCCTGAAAGAAATTGGCGTCCGAAAAGTGTTGGGAGCGTCATCCGAACAGTTAACGTTTTTACTCAGTAAGTCTTTTCTTGTGCTAATGGGGATTGCAGCAATCGTGGGCATTCCGGCCGGATATTTTCTTGGTGAATTATTTTTGACGCAGTACGCGTACAAAATCGAGATTACTCCGTTGCTGATCTTCGCAGGAATATTTATTGTTGGCGGTTTAGGGATGCTGGTTATCGCCTCACAAACCTGGAGAGCGGCTTCTGTCAATCCTGTTGAGTCTTTACGATATGAATAATATAATGCCCTGGCAAATGTTCACGAAGTGAAAGAAAAAACTTTGCGATTTTTTTTCTGACAATCGGGTAAAAAATATTTTTAATCGCTAAGTTCAGTTTTGATAACGATATGTCTACCAAACCTGAATATCTTCGAATAATGCCTTCTGAAATGGAGGCGTTATTTTTTAAAATCTTAAGAAAAAATAATGTTGATTTGGTGAAGGCGCAGACCACTGCATCCATCTTTACCAGCAACGCAATTGATGGGGTTTATACGCATAGTGTGAATCGCTTTCCAAAATTTATTCAATATCTACAACAAGGTCATATCAATCCTGATGGCCAGGCTGTGTGTGCAAGTCAGCGGGGATGTATAGAGCAGTGGGAGGGAAACAATGGAATTGGAATTACTAATGCGTTGCAATGCACGGATCGCGCGATCGAGTTAGCGAAAATTCATGGAATGGGTTGTGTAGCGCTGGCGCGAACAAATCACTGGATGAGAGGGGGAGCATATGGCTGGCAAGCCGCGAAGAAAGGATTTGCATTCATTGGTTGGACAAACACAAATGCGAATACTCCAGCATGGGGTGCGATTGGGAGTAAGCTTGGCAATAATCCTCTGGTGATGTCTGTTCCCTATTTGGATGAGGCTATCGTTCTTGACATGGCGATGTCGCAATACTCATACGGAAGTATGGAATTATCTAAACTGAAGGGAGAGCGATTGGCGGTGCCGGGAGGTTACGATGAAAACGGAAAATTGTCGGATGATCCGGAAGCGATTACACGTACGCGAAGAACGTTGCCTATAGGATATTGGAAAGGTTCAGGGCTCTCGCTGCTTCTGGATATCTTGGCAACAATACTTTCGGGTGGACTCTCTGTTGCCGAAGTAGAACGGCAGCCGGTGGAGTCGCGAATGTCGCAAGTCTTTATTGCGTTTGATTTGTCGTCATTGAAGAACTTCAGTCAAATTCCCGAGATGTTAAAGGGAATTATTGAAGATTATCATGCTTCACCGGTAGAAAAAAATTCGCCGAGTGTGCGATTCCCCGGCGAACGAATTGTCAAAACCAGGAACGAAAATACAACGCTTGGGATACCAGTTTTGAAAACAGTCTGGGATGAAGTGCAATCACTTTCCTAATTCAATCCTTTTTACAATTATTTTTCCTTTGATCTTATCGTTCAGCTGAAAAGATTCAAAACTGCTAACAACAGCCTTGAATTTTTTACCTGACGATAGCATGATCACGATCGGTTTTCCAACTTCAATGATGGCATCCCGGAATTCGGCCGTTGTCATGGCGACATCGCATTCAATAAGTTGGCCCGCTAAAAACATTTCGTCTTCTTGCCTATCGCTGAGTTTATAAATGTTCATCAGTAGCTTGCAACTCCTCCGTCCGCACTACGACTGTCTGCAGACGCCGCAAGCAAACCTGTTTCATAATTAATAGTGATTCCCATGGCATGGCCTTGAGACATGTGAGTTAATTCTTCCAGTCGATGCCCTTTAGCTTTAAGGTTGTCTTGCGTGTCGCGTGAAAGTCCATACATTTCAAAACTGATTTTATCAGGTAACCATTGATGATGGAGGCGTGGCGCTTCAATTGCTTGAGCGATATTCATCTGATGATCGATTACGTTAAGCACAACTTGCAATACGGTGTTGATAATCGTTCTTCCACCGGGCGTTCCGATCACCATAAATAGTTTACCATTTTTTTCGATGATCGCAGGAGTCATACTCGATAGCATTCGTTTTCCCGGTTCTATTAAATTTGGCTTGGTCCCAATTTGACCATTAGAGGTTGTTTCACCAGGCACGGCGTTAAAGTCGCCCATTTCATCGTTGAGAAAAAAACCGAGACCATCTGCAACTATCTGGCACCCATAACTTCGCTCAAGTGTATAGGTCAATGAAACGGCATTTCCTTCACGATCAACAACAGATAGATGTGTTGTTGAATTTCCTTCATGCACCTGACCAAATTTCGATGAATCGCTTACGGAAGCGGTGTTGCTGTTTATCGAAGACCTTAAGCGTGTTGCATGCGCTTTCGAGATAAGTTTTTCGATCGGAATGTCTTTTACAAAATCCGGGTCTGCCAGGAACTCTGCGCGATCAGCGAAAGCTCTTCGCATGCTCTCTGCCAGAACGTGCACGTAATCGGAAGAATTAAATTGCATGCTTTTAAGATCATAGGCTTCGAGAATGTTTAACATTTCAATTAGCGCCACACCTCCGCTGCTCGGTGGAGCCATCGTTATGATTTTGTGATCACGATATGTTCCCTCCAATGGTTTACGCTCGATCGCTTCATATTTTTCAAGGTCCTCATGTGTTATCAAGCCGTTATTATTTTTCATAAAATTGACAAGCTTATCGGCTGTCTCTCCTTTATAAAATCCATCCCGTCCATATTTCTGAATTCGCTTCAATGTATTTGCCAGGTCAGGTTGTTTCCAGGTTTCGCCGGGTTCGTATAATTCGGTCGATCCTTTAAACATCACTTTTCTGGTTGACGGATATTTGTCCCAGTATTTTTTCAATGACTTGGAATGAGAATTCAGCACGTGACTGAAGGGAATACCTTTCCTTGCGAGTTTGATAGCCGGAGCAACCAGTTTCTTCCAGGGAAGCCTACCATATTTTTTTTGTGCCAGTTCAAGACCGGCCACTGTGCCTGGCACACCGACTGATAACAAGCCAATGTGATTAAGATCGTTTATTAAGTTTCCATCCTTGTCAAGATACATTTCCGTTGATGATGCGAGTGGAGCTTTTTCACGGAAATCAATCGTTGTTGATATTCCGTTTCCTTGTCGATAGACCATAAATCCACCACCGCCAAGATTTCCGGCTGACGGCCATGTAACAGCAAGTGCGAATGCTGTGGCTACGGCTGCGTCAATTGCATTGCCTCCTTGTTTTAAAATGTCGCGACCAACTTCGGATGCAATCATCGAAGAAGATGTAACAGCCCCATTTTTTGCATAAATCGGAATTCGACCAACAGGTGGCGAGAAGGAGCATAGCGGAATGAATAATAATGAGCACAGAGAAAAAAGACTTTTTTTCTTCATATAGGTTTGGCTTGAATCTTAAAGATAAGAAAAGTCGCCTGCAGCTGATAATGTCGGTGCTTCAGGCGACTTTGATTGTTTGCAAACGTTAGTGCTGGTCTACAATGTTATGCATGCACGCCTTCGGCAAGTTCTTCGAGTAATTTTTTGTTAAAAGCATTTAGGTCTTTTGGCGACCTGCTGGTAACAAGGCCATTGTCAACCACTACCTCTTTATCTTCCCACTGAACACCGGCATTTATCAAGTCAGTCTTTATTGATGGATAAGACGTCATTCTCCGTCCTTCAATCATGTCAGTTTCTATCAATGACTGAGGTGCATGACAAATTGCTGCAATGGGTTTTCCGGTCTCCAGGAAATGTTTAATGAATTTAATTGCCTTTGGATTCACTCTCAACTTATCCGGATTCATAACTCCGCCCGGCAGCACAAGACCATCGTAATCTTCTGGCGATGCATTGCCAAGTACCACATCAGTTTTTAACGTGATTCCCCAATTTGTTTCTCTCCATGCCGTCACTTTCTCGGGTTGTGGCGAAACGATGTGAACCGTTACGCCAGCATCTTCCATTGCTTTTTTTGGACTTGTCAGTTCAACTTCTTCGAAACCATTTTCTGTGAGAATGGCAACTTTAAGATCTTTCAATTGAGCCATAATTTTAAGGTTTAACGTGAATCAATCCAGGGCGGAAAAAATTATTCCGCAACGTTGCCGCTACCTGTCAAAATTTCCACGAAGGCAATGTGGCAAACAGTTTGTTGGATCTGATGAAACAATAGATTATGGCACATGCTTCATTTATGGAATTGGTGAAAAGCGAAAAGCCGACCTTGGTTGATTTCTATGCTGAGTGGTGCGGCCCATGCAAAATGATGAGGCCGATTCTCGAAGAGCTCAAAGACAATCTGGGAGAGAAAGCAAGGATAATAAAGATTGATGTAGACAAGAATCCAGCAGTAGCTAGTCTTTTCAAAATCAGAGGCGTACCAACACTTGCTTTATTTAAAAAGGGAGAATTAAAATGGTTGCAGCCAGGTGTCGCCCAAGTCAATCAGCTAAAGCAAATTATTGATCAGTACGCTTAATAGAGAAATTTTTTGAACACGAGGTCAAGCTCTTTATAAAATAACTTCTCATTATTTTCAGTCAGTGCTGCGCTGTCTGTTGTTCGGATATGCTCGATCAGCGGTGCGTAATGTCCAATGTTGACTGGAGAGATCAAGAGTTCTTTAAGGTCTTTGCGGATGAATTCGATTTTAATCGGGGCAAGATCTTTTATGCGAAATTCGGTAAGTAAATATTCCTTCAGATGTCGCTCATCCAGGAAGTCCTTAATCAGGTCGTTCCGAAGTTTTCTAACGAGATCAAGTACTCGTTCATCGGTCCATTGAGAGTCGACTAATTTCGTTTCCATAGGTGCAAGATGGGTAAATGAATTGACATCTTCTGTCAGGTAACTTTATCGACACATTAATTATTATGCCACTACAGGTAATTAGTTGAAGGTTATGCTGGGTATTATAACTTTTATTTTTAGTTTACGTGACAATCATAATGTATTGATTGTTTATAAGTTAAATACCTTCAGGCGTGGTAGAACTTTGTTAAAGAATGTTAAATATTGAACAATATTTCCGATTGTGAGTAACTAGAATTCTATGGACAAATCGTTTCAAAGTAAGTTGTTTCAATCGCATAGAGCGTGCCTAACCTGTCCTTCGCCAGAATCTGTTGCCGAATTTTTCAGGAAATTGTTGGGAACTTTATTCGCTGATTTTACCCAATTGAATTTTGCTTCTGAAGCAGAATTTGAAAAGCATATTCAAGGGCTCCACGGCGAACTTGATAAAATTTTGCAATTCATTCCGGTCTCCAATAATAATAGTGTTGAGTCGAATTCGGTAAGTGATGCGTTTTTCGACTCGCTTCCCGAACTGCACCAAAAAATTCAAGATGATGTGACCGCGATGTTTGAAGGTGACCCTGCCGCTAAAAGCCGAAGCGAGGTGATTCGTACCTATCCCGGTTTTTATGCAATTGCAGCGTATCGAATTGCACATAAGCTTCATCAGCTTAGTGTACGTGAAATTCCCCGGATAATAACCGAGCATGCGCACAGCAAGACTGGCATTGACATACATCCTGCAGCTGAAATCGGTTTGCATTTTTGCATCGACCATGGAACCGGCGTTGTAATCGGTGAGACTGCTGTGATCGGAAACCATGTTAAGATTTACCAGGGAGTTACACTTGGGGCATTAAGTGTCAGCAAAGAGGACGCGCTGAAGAAACGGCATCCAACGTTGGAAGACAATGTAGTGGTCTATGCTGGAGCAACTATCTTAGGGGGTGAAACTATTGTCGGTCATGACAGTATAATTGGTGGCAATGTATGGCTTACTCGCAGCGTCCCTTCAAATTCAAAAATTTATTACCAGGCTAAAATGTATAATGGCGACACCGGGGCGACTGATATGGTCATTTTTAAATCTTCTCATTAAATGAAACTAATTGAACTTATCGGCAACACCCGCCTGGTGGAGCTTCAGCATATTCCCCTTAATAAGAATGTAAAAATATTTGGTAAGCTCGAAGGTGACAACCCCGGCGGAAGTGTAAAAGACCGTGCAGCCTACGGAATGATAAAAGGGGCACTCGACCGTGGCGATATCAGACCCGGTGACAAATTGGTGGAAGCCACGAGTGGTAACACCGGTATTGCACTTGCTATGATCGCCCGATTAATGAACGTCAATATGACTTTGATCATGCCCGACAATTCTACAAGGGAGCGGGTGCTGGCGATGGAGGCGTACGGTGCAAAAGTAATCCTCACACCATCGGCAAAGACCATTGAATATTCACGAGAGCTGGCAGAAACGATGGCACGAAAGGAAGAATATTTTATTCTTAACCAGTTCGCAAATACGGACAACCTGATGATGCATTACCGCACGACCGGTCCTGAAATATATCGAGATACAAACGGAGCAGTAACACATTTTGTTTCCGCGATGGGAACAACAGGAACAATTATGGGTGTGTCACGATATTTAAAAGAACAAAACCCTGCGATCCAAATCGTGGGAACTCAACCGACTGAAGGTTCTTGTATTCCTGGAATCAGAAGATGGTCGCCGGAATTTTTGCCTAAGATATTCGATCCTTCAAGGCTCGATCGAGTTATCGACGTCAGTGAAGCGGAGGCACGGTTGCTTACGAAGCGACTGGCTCGGGAAGAAGGAATTTTGGCAGGCATGAGCAGCGGTGGAGCGTTAAGTGCGGCTCTGAAGATTGCCAGCGAAATACAAAATGGAATAATCGTGTTTATAATTTGTGATCGTGGAGATCGCTATTTAAGCTCGGACTTGTTTTTATAATTATGATCAGGTGCGTTGCTGTTTAGACTTGTTCAGGATCGCCAAGCAATATTTGTTTTTAATTGAAGAGAGACCAATTGCCGTTGAGGAAAAAATTTTTTTCTTAATTTTTCTTTGGTGAGCGATCAACGTTATGTGTGAATGAAAATCC
>CBQWHS010000049.1:0-12936 GCA_967728665.1 uncultured Chryseosolibacter sp.
ATACTACTTTAAGGTCATTGATCCAAAACAGAATCTCACCTTGATTGATATAGTCGCCTTCGCGGAATTGATTATCGTTTGATGTCGCCGTCATTTGGAGTTGAGTCTGGCTTGAACTCATATTGCCCATGTCTCCGGAAGGTGTAATGTTTTGCGCGTTGATCATTGGCGCTTTTTCTGATCCTTTGAAGAATACATATCCAGCGTGCGGACTGAACACAGAAATGGTAGCGGTTACAGTTCGCGTTTTTTCGAGCGACTTAATTTGCGACTCGGTGATTCCCAACAAACGAAGTTTCTCCCTCGCCTTTTCAATTAAGCTTGAATCGGCTCTACTTTCCAGCACCTGAACAAACTCATCCTGATACGTTTTGAGGTCAGGACTATACAGTTCCATAAATTTCTCGCCTTTTTGCAAGTATTGTAAATTGTACTTCACAAATAGCTTTTCAATTCTGCCTCCGAACCTTGCAGACACTTTGAAATTTCGCCTTTCATCAATCGTGATGTAGCCTTGCGACATAAACGAAGTTAAAGCATCGCTCATGACCGGCTTTATCGAACGCTGTGATGAAACAACAATGTCATTGACAGGTAGCGAAAGCGTCTCAATATCCAGAGTGTCCTTTGTAGTCATAGACATTGCGCTATCCATGTCCATATTTTCCATGCCCTCATGATGATCGTGAGCGAGTGTATCATGACTCTCGATAACTTTCTCTCGTCCTTTGTCCCTACAAGATGTAAGCAAGAGAAACACGAACACTACAAGCAGAGGAACCATTTTACTGACTGCACATTTGGTGTTCGATATCGTGTTTTCGCCTTTCATCCTAGTCGCCTGTTTTTACAAAAGTCAGGTTGCCATTTCTTCTAAATTCAATCTCTTTTATCAGTGCAAAAACTGTTGGCAATAAGATCAGTGAGTACAGAATTGAGATCAGTAAACCAAATACGAATGGCAAGGTGATGGGTCTCATTACATCACTGCCCGCGCCTGTCGCTGCGATGACTGGCAGCATTCCAAGTAAATCAACAATCACTGTCATTAAAATTGGACGAATACGAAGTGCAGAACCTTTAAATACAGCTTCCTCGATATGACTCGCAGTGATTGCAAATCCTTCTGATGTAGCTCTCTCATTCAGATACTTCAATTCATTGTTCATGTAGACAAGCAACAAGACCCCGGTTTCCACGGCAACGCCAAGAAGGGATATAAATCCAACCATAACCGCTACTGAAATATTTACATGAAAAAAATGAAGCGAGAGAATCCCTCCAATAAAGGCAATGGGTATTCCTGAGAATATGATCAATACTTCTCGAAACGAATGAAAAGTCGTATAAAGCACAATCATCATGATGATAAGCACAATGGGTATTATGATACTGAGCCGTTTTTGCGCCCTTACCTGATTTTCATACTGTCCACTCCATTGTATATAATATCCGCTTGGCAGTTTTTTGAATTCGTTTTCAATTTTCTGTTTGGCTTCTTTCACAACGCTACCCATGTCACGTCCGCGAATATTGAACAAGACAGTTCCCCGCAGCATCGCATTTTCCGAATTGATCATTGCGGGGCCTTCGGAAATCGTTACATCAGCAATAGCCGACAATGGAATAGCTCCGTATTTTTCAGTTTGAACAGGAGTCCGTTTTATTTCAGTAAGATCGTTTCGATAGTCCTGACCAAGGCGCACACTCACGGAAAAGCGCCTTCTGTCTTCCACCGTATTAGTCAAGGTCATTCCTCCAAGTGCCATTTCGATTACCATGTTGGCATCTTCAATACTCAATCCATATCTGGCCAGTTGCTTCCTATTTATTTTAATATTCAGGTAATTCCCCCCCGTTATTTGTTCGAGATACAGATCAGCCAAACCATCGATGCCACGAAGGGATTTTTCAATCTGTTCTGTGATTTGATAAACAGAATCCAGGTTTTGCCCGAAGACTTTGACACCAACGTCTGTTCGAATTCCGGTGGACAGCATGTTGATCCGGTTGATGATTGGCATTGTCCAACCTGTCACGATTCCGGGAATATGGATTTTTTCATCCATCTCCTTGATCAATTTGTCCTTCGTCATACCCTTGCGCCATTGTGATCTGGGTTTGAGTATGATTATGGTCTCAATCATGCTGATCGGTGCGTTGTCAGTTGCAGTATATGCGCGACCGGCCTTGCCAAGCACGTTGTCCACTTCAGGAAAACTCTTGATAATTTTATCTTGGACTTGCAATACACGCTTCACCTCTGTGTTCGATGCAGATGGAATCGTTACCGGCATAAAGAGCAGCGAGCCTTCATCCAGTGGCGGCATGAATTCAGTTCCTGTATTTAGTACGACAGGAATGCTAAGCCCAACTAAACCCAGAATCACCGCGATAACAATTCTTTTCCACCGGAGACAAAATCTTACAATTGGTGAAAAAAACATTGAAAGATATTTGGATACAGGATTCGCTTCTTCCGCTCTTACTGTTCCTTTTACGAACGTCCTTAGAGCTGCCGGTACAATGAAAAGGGCCGCTATAGCAGATCCTATCATGCAAAAAGTCTTGGTTAGCACGAGAGGTGCAAACAATTTCTTCTCTTGCCCGGAAAGGAAGAGAATAGGCGCGAAGGAAATCAAAGTAACCAAGATTGACATGAACACAGCACGCCCAATCGTTACGGTGGACTTTCGAATTATTTCAATCCGTTCTTCATCCGGTATCTCCGCTGTATTTCCCTTCCTTCTGCTCATCTTATTTCTTAAGAATTCTATCTGCGAGTGAACGGTATGCGTTTTCCGCCATTACTATACTTGAATCGACCAGATCACCCACCGCTAAAGCAATTCCTCCGAGTGACATGATGTTGGATGTGATGCCAAACAATTTCATAAAGATGAAACCCAGCAGCACCGACATGACTATGTTTATAATACTTACCAAGCCACTGCCGAAATGAAACAAGAAAAGCAACACAACCACACTTACGGTAATAACTTCCTCAACGACTGATTCCTGAAGTGTGTCTATAGTTTCATTGATCAAGTCACTCCGATCATATGCGACCTTGAATTTCACTCCAGGTGGAAGACCTTTTTCCACTTCAGCAATCCGTACCTTGACGCGCTCTATTACATCCTTCGCATTTTCTCCATAACGCATGACTACGATTCCGCCTACAGTCTCACCATCTCCGTTTTCCTCGACTATTCCCAATCTTATTTCACTTCCCATTTGTACATTGGCAACGTCACTTAAAAGAATCGGTATCGATTTGTTCTCGCCCACAACAATGTTTTTTACATCGTCAAGAGAAGTGATATAACCAATTCCTCGAATGAGATAGCCCATCGAATTCATTTCGAACAAACTTCCTCCTACATCTCGATTATTATTCACAACAGCTTTGCTCACATCCATCAAGGAAATGTTATAGTAAATAAGTTTATGCGGGTCAATCGTTACCTGATACTGCTTTTGAAATCCGCCAAAGGAAGCCACCTCGCTCACTCCCTCGACATTTTGGAGTGCAAACTTTACGTACCAATCCTGAACTGCACGAAGCTCTCCAAGATCATAGTCGCGCCCTTGTAGAGTGTACCAGAAGACGTGACCAACTCCAGTACCATCCGGCCCAAGCGTTGGAGTTATTCCTTCTGGTAAAAACTTTTGCGCATAGTTTAATCTTTCGAGGACGCGCGTCCTTGCCCAATAGATTTCGGCATCATCGTTGAAGATGACGAAGATGAAACTCATTCCGAACATGGAAGCTGCACGGATCGTTTTCACATTTGGAATGCCCTGTAGATTTGTGACTAGTGGATAGGTCACCTGATTTTCAATAATGTTTGGATTACGACCCATCCATTCTGTGAATACGATCACCTGGTTTTCTGATAAATCAGGAATCGCATCAATGGGAGTTTCCTTTATTGAAAAGATGCCACCGGCAATGATGAGCAATACACCGATCCATACGAAGAATCGATTATTGATTGACCACGAAATTATCTTCTCAATCATTGCTTATGGATATTTTAAAAGTTGTTTTAGACATAGCGCAGTCACGCTGACCGGGTTGATGTCGTAGTATGTATTACCATCTTTCACTTCACGAATAAGGAGACCCGATCTTTTCATCATACTTAAGTGACGGGAAGTCGTTGACTGGTCAATGCCGAGAAGATTGTAAATGTCTTTTACCATAAGCGGTTCTCCTTCATGGAGGGAAATCAACTGAAGTATTGAAAGACGCTCAGGGTGTGCGACTGCCTTTAAAGCGTCTGCCAACTCGTATAAATCGATCTTTTGTGTTTTGAGTTTCTTCATTTCAGCGTCACATCAGGTATTCAAAATTCTACATAGTCACATAGAGTTATATTGACATACTTCACTTTAAAACCTGACTTTAGTCATGCCGATCAAAAACAATTCAGACGTACTTAGTACTCGCTATTTGAATTGTTTTTATTATTAAACTATAAGCACGTGAAAAATCTAATTTTAATTGCACTCGTAACATTTGCATCATTTGCAAAAGCACAAAATAGTGGCGTCTACCTTACTGCTTCAGATTTTGAATCAGGCAAACTGACTTACGGCATCGACTGCGCCAAGGAGAAACACAAAATTAAACTGCACGAATTTCTTGGAAAGGACTACATAACAGTCGTACACAATCAACAGTCGAACAACTTAAAGAAGAATGAAATCTTCGGATACAAAGACTGTAGTGGAGTAGTGTCAAGACTTGGCCTGGACAAGCATTATGAAATTGTAAATCCGACTGAGAAGATCCTCATTTATAAAATTGAAACTCCAGCTTCCAAGAGTCAATCAAAGAAAACTTCTTACTACTTCAGCGCCACTTCAGCAAGTGACATTCAGGAATTAACACTTATGAATCTCAAAAAGGCATTTCCGGAAAATCACAAGTTTCATGATGCACTTGATACTGAGTTCAAATCAGATAATGACCTTACGCAATACGACTCATTTCACAAAATCTTTAAGATAAATCGCATTTTTTCGAACGCGATAAACTAGAACACCAACAAAGAAAAAGAACACTCAATTAAATTATATGAAAAGAATACTCGTTCCCTGCGATTTCTCTGAGCCTTCAAAACAGGCCTTCAAGTTTGCTGTTGGGTTGGCTTCAGCAACAAAGAGTGAAGTATTTATTCTTCATGTTGTCGAGACTCCTGTCCTTCACAGTTCTATGTTAGTTCCGGTAGAGGCTTATGAAAAATCTTTCTTGAAGGGACTTAGAACTAAGTACGACAAGAACGTGGAGAAAATGAAGGAGCAATGGGGCGGTAAAGTGAAAATTCATTCGTCCATTGAACATGGGTCGGTGGAGTCAGGTATCCAGCGATTCGCCCAGAAGAAAAGAATTGACTTGATTGTGATGGGAACACATGGTGCAAAAGGCATTCGCGATCTTGTCATAGGTTCAAATACAGAAAAAACTCTCCGGCATTCACAAATTCCGGTTATTGCTATAAAGAAGGCTCCTCAGCTCGCATCCATCAAAGACATCATCCTGCCAACGGATTTCAGCAAGATAAATAAAGAGCAGGTCGTGTTTATAAAAGACTTACAAGCGATACTGAAAGCAAGGCTACAAGTTGTTTATGTTAATAGTCCGGAAAATTTTACTACGAATCTGGAAGCCGAGAGATCGTTAGCTGAATTTGTTTTGGGCACTGGGTTTAAGAACTACACACTTAGCATCTTCAACGACATAACCGAAGAGCAAGGAATATCAAACTTCTCACAGCGCTTCAAAAACAAACTACTGGTGATGCCGACTCACGGTAGAACGGGGTTGAGCCACTTCTTCAACGGCAGTGTTACTGAGGAGGTTGTTAAGAACACTGATTGGCCCGTTTTGACGCTTCATAAATAAGAGGCATCTGCCAGAAGAAGTAATCTAATTCAACGCATGAAACGCAGCTATAAGCTAATTACCATTCTCGCGTATTTCACTTCTGTTGCTCAGTTGCTTGGACAAAATGCGGACGAAATCATCAGAAAGTCTGAGGAGAATATGCGTGGCAAAACGATGAAAGGTTCGAACTTAAGAGTGAAGTGGAGTTATTGAGTTTTAATCAAGAATCAGAATCACGCAAATTCTTTTTACTTCTGTTGCACGCGGAATATTCATTCAAAATCATTCATTTACGTTTATAATCCGCTCACTATTCTTCATCAAAGTTACAGTTGTTAAGAACAGGCTTCCCATATTTGGTTTGTCTACCTGGATAATCCCTTCTGCCCTATTCAATTAGGAGTCTCCAGCGGAAAATTATCATTTGTCTCAATCCATTTTTGGCCGGATCTGCGAAGGAAAGCAACAGACAATCCGTATGTGTCGGCCAAGGTCTGTTTGAGATCAAATGTTGTTGTAGAGGGTGAAAGGGTTAACTCCCCTTTATTGTGAACTACTCGACAGTCTCCTATTGTTTTGGCTGCTTTCACCAATTTTTCTGACGGTGGATTTCCAACTTTACTAGGTTTGCCAAAGAACTCGATTTTTAAATTGGGAAAAAATTGATTGAACTGCTCTTGAATGGCAAAAATTTTTCTGTGATCGTTAATTTGGATTTTCATAAGAAATAAATTTATAAGTGATAAGTTAAATACACCATATGAACAATCCGATGACAATTATCACTCTTTACCTACAAATATGTCATGATCTTCAATCTCCACTAATCAATAAATTCACAAGCCTCACTTTCGACTTGCCTACCAATTCCCTCACGACTCGTCCCAAGTATCGTCAATAGGAAAGTATCGTTCAAATGAGGAAATTGATACCAGCACAACCAAAGAAAACCGCTGGACTCACATGAACAATCCCACCGCTTACTGGAGTATTCCAGTCGATGAATTATTGAAGAAATACGATTCAACAATACAGGGCATTGGGAATGAGGAAGCACAAAAGCGTAAAAAGGAAACAACAGCTACTGCTCCCCAAAGCCCTTTCCTGACGGATCTGTTTTTGCTGCTTGAACAATTCAAAAGCCCGCTTGTACTCATCCTGATTTTTGCTGTCATACTTTCTTCTGCACTTGGAGAATTCAGTAATATGCTCATTATTCTTGCGATCATTCTTCTAAGTGGATTACTTGGTTTCTGGCAAGAGCGGAAAGCAAACCATGCATTACAAAAACTACGAGCCATGGTTCAAGTGAATACTACGGTATTGCGGAGCGGTATTCAAAAAAATATCCCATCAATGGATGTAGTACCCGGTGATATTGTCATGCTTAATGCGGGCGATATTATTCCTGGGGATGCCGTAGTGATAGAAGAAAATGACCTTCATATCAATGAAGCTGCCCTGACGGGCGAGTCATTTCCTGCTGAGAAAAGTCCAGGTATAAGGCCAGCCGATACCCCATTAAACAAAAGAAAAAACTGCGTGTTTGAAGGCACCAGTGTAGTCAATGGCACAGCGAAAATCTTGATTGTTTACACAGGCGCTCAAACTGAATTTGGAAAAATATCTAAAGAGCTTGAAAAGCACGAACCCGAAACTGCTTTTGAGAAAGGTGTAAAAAAATTCGGATACATGATCTTGCGCATCACGCTGCTTTTTTCCCTTTTCATTTTAATACTGAATATCTTTCTGAGCAAGCCCATAGCTGACTCCATCCTCTTTGCACTTGCTCTTGCTGTTGGCATGACACCCGAACTGCTTCCTGCCATTGTCACTATTACATTATCTGCCGGAGCTAAAAGAATGGTGGAAAAAAAAGTAATCGTCAAAAAACTTTCATCAATTCAAAATCTGGGTGCCGTTAATATATTTTGTTCCGATAAAACAGGTACCCTTACCGAAGGCATTGTGAACGTTCAAAGTACTGTAGATGTAGCGGGCAATCACTGGGAGAAGGTAAAAACCTTTGCTTATCTGAATGCGAAATTTGAAACAGGTTTTACAAATCCGTTGGATGAGGCTATACGCAGACTTGATGCTAACGTAGATGATTATAGGAAAATTGATGAAGTACCCTATGATTTCATTCGCAAACGACTGAGCATAGTAGTTGCATTTCAAGACAAACATTTTCTTATTACCAAAGGCGCTCTAAAAAATATACTGGACGTATGTGACGCAGTAGCATTTGAAAATGGAGAAGCAGTTCCATTAGATCAAGTCAAAGATCAAATATTTAAAACTCAGGAAAAATACAGCGCACAAGGTTTTCGCACCATTGGTGTTTGCTACAAAGACATTACAGGTGATCCGATCATCAATAAGGATGATGAAACGAACATGATATTTTTAGGTCTGGTTTTTTTATCAGACACTATTAAATCGGACATAGCCGAAACAGTTAGAGAACTGCATGACTCAGGTGTTGCACTAAAGATAATTACCGGTGATAGTCAATTGGTGGCTTTGTATGTAAGCTCTAAAATCGGGCTTAAGTCGCATAACATTCTTACCGGATCTGACTTGCGAAAAATGACGGACGAAGCTCTTGTTATTAAAGTGAATGAAGTGGTTGTATTCGCGGAAACAGAACCGGACCAAAAAGAACGACTAGTAAGGGCTATGCAAAAAGCTGGAAATGTGGTTGGTTATATTGGTGATGGTATCAATGATGCCTCCGCGTTGAAAGCCGCAGATGTTGGAATTTCTGTAGACACCGCTGTAGACGTTGCGAAAGAGACAGCAGACATTGTATTACTTGACAAAGATCTTAAGGTTCTGCGTGAAGGAATTTATGAGGGTAGAAGAACATTTATCAATACATTGAAATACATTTTTGTTACCACCAGCGCCAATTTTGGTAACATGTTTAGCGTGGCAGCAGCATCATTGTTTCTTCCTTTCCTACCGTTATTACCGAAACAAATTCTTTTACTAAACCTTCTTTCTGATTTGCCGGCTATGGCAATTTCAACGGACCATGTAGACAGCGAATTATTAACTAAGCCACGAAAATGGGATACGGTGTTAATTAGAAATTTTATGATTGTCTTTGGCATAGAAAGTTCACTGTTTGATTTACTGACTTTCAGCGTTCTTCTTTGGTACTTCAAGGCAAATGAAAGTCTCTTTCAAACCGGATGGTTTATAGAGTCGGTAGCTACTGAAGTACTTATCTTACTAGTTATTCGAACGCAACGGCCTTTCTTTAAAAGTAAACCCGGGAAATATTTATTGTATGCCGTGCTCCTGGTTGGTTCGGTTACTATTGTGTTACCCTATCTTCCCTATTCAGATTTCTTAAGTCTCAGTCCGCTGCCAATAAAAATGATTGTTGCTATGGCACTCATTGCAATCACCTATTCCATAGTAACAGAACTAACAAAACAATTTTTCTTTAAGAGGATAAAATTTTGAGGAGATAATCGCAATACCGATGGACCTTCATCCTAAATTACATTGGGCTTTCGAAGTGTGTCTGTTCTGATAATAATGGAGGCAAGTACTTATTGATCGTGCAGCCCTGGCAGTGTACTATGGAGAAAGCTCAACAGACTCTTCAGCAGTTTTCCGGCAGAAGATGAAGAATACTTGGAGGGCAGGGAAACAACAATTAAAAAATCTTAATGAGTCGGTATTAAATAAAATAACCCATTGAAAATCAATGGGTTATAATGATACTAGCGGTCCGGACGGGACTCGAACCCGCGACCTCCTGCGTGACAGGCAGGCATTCTAACCAGCTGAACTACCGGACCTGCTTAGAATTGAGGTGCAAAGATAGCTTTGCATTCATTTTATGCAAAAAAAACATTCAGTATTTGAAAAGATAGTTTTAACAACATTTCACGTGCGTACATGCATTCGAACAAATTAATCAAAAGTCTTTACGCTAAACAGTCGCAGCTTCGACTATTTTCTTTTCTGAATGAACCTTTCTGAACGGTTGGATTTCCCAATATGTCAATGACCTCCATAACCATTCCATCGGACCAAATCGGAAGTAACGCAACCATATGTTGCTCACAATGATTTGGAATATCCAAACACCTCCTACCACATAATACAGTTCATATCGCTGAATTTTTCCATACAATCCAAATCCGATTCCATAAAAAATTATCCCACACACGAATGACTGCATTAGGTAATTGGTAAAAGCCATCTGCCCTACCGGTTGAATCAACTTAAACAACCAGTTGAACGCTCCTGTTTTATAAACCACCATGATCAAACCAAAAATTCCAACCGCTCGAATTGATCTTGATATTTCGTAAAATGAAAATGAATTGTCGCGTGTGTAATCAAACCAGTTGAATTCACTTTTGATCAAGGGTTCAAGTCGAACATATGATAAGAATAGTCCAAACCCCAGTCCAACAACGGCCAATAACGCATAGGTTTTCATCGGATGCTCGCCTTGTAAAATTCCAAGTTTAAAAAATGCCATCCCTAAAAACATAAAAAGCAATACATCCCACCAAGCGAAGTATGTAAGGAACAATTCACTCTCCTGACTCTTTTCGCTCTGCGAGGCATACAAACTTCCATAATCACCTTGCACCATGCGAATCTGTTTTTCGGCTTCTTTCTTCCTGCTTTCAAGAGTGTTTCGTTCTTTGAAACTCTTCATCGCGCCGAGATCGTCTTTTTGATCAATAGTAAGCTTTACTTTTGTTGTGTCCATCGCAGCAATCGCTTCACCTTTTTCAATCACTTGTTTATGCAAATAATGATCACGATTCTCTCTCGCAGTTTGCAAACCGAGACACGCTATCGCTGCTATAATTAAATATTTCGGTTCGAGTCTCCGAAATGCAAAGAGGAACATGCCGGCCAACGCATACATAAATAGAATGTCCCAAAACCACAGCAGTACAAAGGCGTTGAATAATCCAAATAATAACAACCATAGCTGACGTCTGAAAAAGAGCTCCGCAGGCATTACACCACTTGTTCTTTTTTCCAACCTTGAAGTGAAGACGAGAATGCCAGCACCAAACAAAATAGAGAAGAGCGCCCGTTGGCTGCCTTCTAAAAACCATTCAATGAAATACCAAACTTTAAAATTGATAGTGCCTATTTCGCCGAATATAGTTGGATCGTTAAAGGCTGGCTTTGGCATTCCGAATCCAGGAATGTTCATCATGAGAATACCACAGAGCGCGATTCCTCTTAAGCTGTCAATAAGTATTATTCGCTCTTGCTCGTTGAGAGGTGTGATCGCTGGTGCGTGTGCCGAATGCGTAGTCATATAGATTAAGGTTTTACAAGTTAAGATAACAAGTAAACCTGACTTAAAAAGTCCTGTTTTTCAGGGAGAGCCTGAGACGTAGAGATGAAAATCTAGAATTTGAAAAAGAATTCTCCGATGATGTTGCTGCTGTCCCAGGTATACTGCTTGTCGCCAGACATCCGAAGCACGTTGACGCGAACCTCTTTGAAAACTTGTTCTATCGATAAGCCCGGCTTGCGTAAAGCTTTCAACAACTCCTGAGTATATAAACCATTTCTGCCACTGCCATCAGAGGCAACAGAGCCGGGAGCCGTTGCAAAAGCGATAAACGATCCACGCGCTCTCTTAATCTCCGCCAGTCCTGATCCAACAGAACGGGATGTTGCAGGAAAAGGATTATTCCGACACGCATCTAAAATCACAATATTCATTCTGGAATTTGAGCGCTCCATGTTGGCAAGCACCATTCGCTGCACAGGAAAACACATACGTGTGATGTCATCCTCGAATTGAACGTTTGCATCTACAGGAACAAGATAATTTTCATCCTGGTATTGAACTCCATGTCCGGCGTAATAAAACAATCCAACAGTTTGATCGCGAGGTCCGTTTTGAAGTTTCTCCTGAAACTTACGCATCGCTTCACGGATCTGAACATAGGTTGCATTCGTCAACAACTGAACTTCGAAGTCTGAATTGCGCAGTTCAGTGGCCACATCAGTTGCATCGTTAACCGGGTTTTTTAGAATACCGATCTCACGTGAATACGTACTATTGCCGATCACTAATGCATATCGTTTTTCATCTTTATAAGTATTTGCTATTGCCGGAATCACAACATTTTTGACGGTCTCATTTTCCACGGGAGCCGCAGCCTGAGTTTGGGCAGGCGCTTGAGCAGGATGCGTATTATTTTGAATTGTCACCTGCGTTTTCTTCTCCTCTCCTGCCGCGCGGCTTGTAGCGGGTTGCGTGTTATTTGCGGCCAGCGCTGTGCCTGCAATTGTAGCATTATTCGGTTCAAGCGACTGAGCCTTTGCCAAATCCGCTTGCGCTTCTTCCATCCTGCCTTCGCGAGCATTGTATTGTGCGCGATCGACCAGTATCTGCGCCGACACTTTCTTGTTTGAGGCTGACAATGCAACGGCATCTTCATATGCATGCGAGGCCTCTGACTTTCTATTTAGCTTATCAAAACAACGAGCCTTGTACCAATTGATAACCGCTTTGTTGTAATGGTTGAGCGTGAGTGCCTGATCCAGATCGGATAAGGAACTATTATACTCCCCGGAGTGATAATACGATTGACCACGATAATAATATAAATCCTCATCGAGTCGTTTACTATGCTCAGGATTTTTAATAATGGAAGAGAAGATCTCAGCACTGCCTTTGAAGTCTTGTGCCTTAAACTTGGCAATTCCTTCCTGGTAAGCCCCGAAATCTTTTTCGTCTTTTTGTGCTAAGAGGATTAAAGTCGCGAAGCAGAAAACTAGTGTCGCAAGAAAGCGCATATAGGTTAAATTAAAGACCAATGTTTATACGATCACGAACAGGAAGTGACCACTTAGACTAAAAATTTGAACAAAGGTAGTCAAAACATTAAAAACGTTGGCGTACAGCCTGATCATTGGCTTTGCATATCTTAAAAACACGTATTTTTAGGGCGATCGCATGCGAAAACTTATTCCACTCTTATTGATCGTTGTATCCGTGCTACCCTCCTGTGGCGGAAAATCCGGAT
>CBQWHS010000050.1:0-12852 GCA_967728665.1 uncultured Chryseosolibacter sp.
CCGTAAGGAAGATGAGCTGTGTCACCGAAATAAATCATGTTCTCATTCGGGAGGAGTTTCTTGATAGCGTATGCCACGGTTAATCCACCGATACCACTATCAAAAATCCCAATAGGTTGCGCTTTCCTGCTTGTCATCATTACAAAAATCTGTGACAAGTTTATCACTTTTTACAATGCCTTCATAAACGTGTTTCTGAAGCAATAAAAAAGCTGCCTCTGAAGAAGCAGCTTAAAAGATTATCGAGAAAGTTTGTTAACCAACGTTAGCGGAAAGTGGCGAAAGGTGAGTATCCCTCCGCTCGCGATGATTGCAGTAGGAGCATTTCCAATGTTGAACCAACACGCCTGGGGTTGTAGTAGTTGGCGATGTGGTAATTTCTTCGCTGTCGATTTTCAAGGTAACGTAACCACACTCCGGGCATTCGATCGCGTGTTGATACTCATTGTACTTTTCTATTTTCTTAAAGCCCGTTTTTTCATCGAGCCATACGTCATAATTGACAGAGTGAATCTCTTTTTGTTCCGCAAACTGATTGGCTTCAAGATGCGCTTCCTCCTCCTCTTCACGAAGTTTTCGCATGACGTTGCCTTGTGGAGACACCCTCGGCTTGTTACGAAGTTTTGCCAGTCGTTTTTCGACCGAACGTGGATAATAGATTCGCACAAGACTGAAGAAGACAAAATACGCGACCACGGCGAAGCACATAGTCATGAATGTTCTCACATAAAACCAGGTTTCCAGATTGGCAAAGATGTGTGTTGATACTTTCGAAGCGAGCGAATTAATATAAAGCGCAACGCCAAGGATAAGTGCCATCACTGCATACCAGAAATATCGAATCTCATGCAGGTTGACGTAATCATACTTCTCTTTGTAATCTTTAATTTGAAAAATCCGGAACTCGTGATAGAGTAAAATCAACACCGCGAAAGCAGCACAGAGATAAGCCGCTGTTGGCAAATATCCGTCAATAGTTGAGATAAAATCAGACATATCAATTAAGGGTTTGATGAATAGCGTATACTAATTTACCAATTCTCACCCGCTTTTGGTATATATTTCCCCTATAATTTATTTTGAGGTTTTCACGTTTGTGGACTATTCGTAATATTGTGCGCTTAATGCAATACGAAAACACGTTATGACACACAATTTATTGAATGGTAAACGCGGAATCATCTTCGGTGCTTTGGATGAAAATTCAATTGCTTGGAAGACCGCACTCAAAGTGAAAGAAGAAGGTGGAAGTTTTACGCTTACCAACGCGCCAATAGCTATGCGCATGGGAAAGATTAACGAACTCGCCAAGGCTTGTAATGCAGAAATCATTCCTGCTGATGCAACTTCTGAACAAGACCTTCAAAATTTGTTTTCGAAATCAATGGAAGTGCTTGGTGGAAAACTTGATTTTGTTCTGCACTCGATCGGCATGAGTCCCAATGTAAGGAAGGATAAATCCTATGGCGATCTCAATTACGATTGGTTCCTGAAAACACTCGATATCTCTGGTGTTTCTTTTCACAAGGTATTACAGACTGCCGAGAAAGCAGATGCGATGAACGAATGGGGTTCGATTGTGGCCCTGACTTACATTGCAGGTCAACGCACGTTCCCTGATTATTCTGATATGGCGCAGGCGAAAGCGGTCCTTGAATCTATCGCTCGGAGTTATGGATATCGATTTGGAAAATTGAAGAAAGTGAGGGTGAATACCATCTCTCAATCGCCAACAAAGACCACAGCGGGTGCTGGCATCAGCGGGTTCGACGTTTTCTTTGATTATGCAAACCTCATGTCTCCTCTTGGTAATGCAAGCGGTGACGACTGCGCGAATTACATTGTAAGTTTGTTCTCGGATTATACACGTATGGTGAACATGCAGAACCTGATGCATGACGGAGGATTTTCTTCAACGGGTATCACTGAAGACTTGATCGAAAGGCTTACTAAATAGAGAAGCGCTGTATTTGAGATCTAAGCAAATCATAAATCTCAAATTTATAAACATTAAATTTTACAATGGTTTCCTTTCCCTTTTGTAAGATAAATCTCGGACTTCAGATTGTAAACAAAAGGCCGGATGGTTATCATAATTTAGTAACTTGTTTTTATCCAATTCCCTGGACGGATGTACTTGAAATTATTCCTTCCGGGGATTTTTCTTTTCAAGTCTCTGGAATTCCAATAGACGCAAAAGCAGAAGATAATCTCTGCATCCGGGCATATAACTTGATGAAGGAGGATCATCATCTTCCTCCAATTGAAATGTATTTGCATAAAATCATTCCAATGGGGGCTGGCCTTGGTGGAGGATCATCCGATGCTGCATTCACGCTGCGGTTGTTAAATGAGATTTTCAATTTAAAATTACAAACGAAACAATTGGTAGCGTACGCTTCAAGGCTTGGAAGTGATTGTTCATTCTTCGTGCAAGATGGACCCATGCTTGGAGAAGGACGGGGCGAACTGTTGTCACCAATTTCGGTTTCTCTTGCGGGAAAATTTATGGTGTTAGTAAAACCTTCCATTCACGTATCGACATCAGAAGCTTACAGTGGTGTGAGCCCAAAAATGCCGGAGAATAATTTAAAAGTCGTTCTGGAGAATACTTCAATATCCTCCTGGAAAGACCTCGTTAAAAATGATTTTGAGGAATCGGTGTTCAAAAAATATCCGGCGATTGAACGAATAAAAAATGATTTGTATGCGCTTGGCGCGGATTATTCATCGATGAGCGGATCTGGTTCTACGGTGTTTGGTATTTTTTCAAAACCGATTAAGATCGAAAACAGATTTGCAGATGCAATTTGTTTTTCGAAAGAACTTTAATTCTAATCGATTAGAACAGGCGTCTCAAATTTCTTTTTCAAAAAAGGATAGATCGCGACAGCTGTCATGATCATCATCGTACCAAGATAAAAGTTAAAGTTCATCTTCTCTTTTTCACCAAAAATTATTACCGCCATAATGATTCCGTAGACAGGTTCAAGGTTCAACGTCAGCTGGATCATAAATACGGAAACGCGCTTCATCAATTCCACTGCGACGGTATATGCATAGACTGAACAAACACCTGCCAAAACAGCGATGTAAAATAAATCCATCAACGTAGGCGATAGCGCTATTTCGTTTCCTGCTAAAGAAAAGATCGGCAAGAATAACCCAGTGGCGATGAATACGCCGATCATCTCATAAAAAGTTATCGTTCTTGAAGGAATCCGTTTGACAAACCGCGAGTTATAAACGGAGAATACCGCGGACGTTAGTCCGGCAAGCACTCCAAGAGCCAAGCCGAGTTTATATTGAAAGTCGAATGAAAAAATGATGTACAAACCGAAGATCACGATCAGACCCAATAACAGTTCATATTTTTTGAATTTTGTTTTATTAAACCAGGGTTCGAGTAGCGCAGTCCATAATGAATTGGTTGCAAAGCCAACAAGCGACACTGAAACATTGGCTACACGTGCTGAGCCGAAAAATGCCAGCCAGTGCAATGCAACAATGAATCCGATAAGAAGGAGTTTAAAGAAATCATTTCTCGTTACGCGGAAATCGCCTTTTGAAAACCAGAGGACAGCGCCCATTCCTGCCACGGCAAATATCGCACGAAAAAAAACCAATTCTACGGCGGGCACTTGCGCCAGCTTTCCAAGTATCGCAGAGAAACCCCACAAGAAAACAATGAAGTGAAGTTTTGCGTAATCAGCAGTCGATGCCATTAGCGGGGAACGTATTTATAAAGTATAAGAGAAATGAAACCGAAAATGATATTGGGAACCCACACAGATATCTGTGGCGGTGTGGAACCTGCTTCGGCGAAGGTTCTGAATAAGGTGAAGAATAAAATGAAAATGAATGACAATGTAAAGCCTAGTGCAATTTGAAGTCCGGTTCCCCCGCGGCTTTTTCTTGAAGAAACAATTACTCCCATGAAGACAAGAATGAAAATTGTGAATGGAGATGTGTATCGCGTATATTTCTCGACTTCATACGTTTCAACGCCAGAAGAACCGCGCGACTTGAGTGTTCTAATATAATCCTCCAGTTCGGGCAGCGTCATGCCATCGTATTTTCGATAATCACTTTCAAATTCCTTTGGCGTGATTACTAATGCAGTGTCAAGAGATGCTCCTGATATTAAACTATCACGGCTTATTGCTTTTGCTGACGTAGTTTCAAATGGCACGGCTTCAGGTGAATTGGGTGTTTGAAAAATCTTGTCAACTTTTCTAATCGTATAATCTTTCAATGACCACTTTTGTTTGGTGGTGTCCCATTCAATCCGGTTTGCTGAAAGCTTTTCGATCAGTCTTTTGTTTTCAAATTTTTCAATTGTGAAATGATAGCCAACGTTGGCCGTATTGTTATAACTCTGAATGTATAAGTAAATTTCCGGTGCTACCTGGATGTGGATGTTTCGTTTGTCGTAATAAAATTTGCCTTTCAAATACTGCAGTTCAAAAGCTAACCTGCTTTTGCTTGCATTCGGAATAATCCATCCCGTTAAAACAAAACTTGCTGCTGCAACGATAAAGGCGCCCGCGAAAAAAGGAGCGAGAAATCTATTGAAGCTAACGCCACTGCTGAGAATGGCAATGATTTCAGTTCGACCTGCCATTTGTGCGCATACATATACCGTTGCAATGAAGATTGTGATTGGTGTAATCATTCCGCCAATCCAGTACATGTAGTCGAGGTAATATCCAGCAATTTGAAGACTAGTCACTCCCGCAATGGCAAACTTGTCCATCTTATCCGTAAGGTCAATGACGGTGATCACGGCCAGCAACAGCATTACCACGAAAAAAAACGTGCTTAGGAATCGCTTGAGAATATACCAGTCGAGTAATTTCATTGCGGCTTATAGTCGTTGAGATACGGTAGCTACCATTCTGTTTTTCCATTCAGCAAAAACACCTTCCTGAATTTTTGTTCTTGCTTCACGCACCAGCCAAAGGTAAAAAGTCAGGTTTTGAAGTGTAGCAATTTGTGCGCCCAAAATCTCTTTATTGATAATCATGTGGCGAAGATACGCTTTTGAATAAAAAGTGCTGGCGTAGCCACCCAGTTGCGCGTCAATAGGCGAGAGGTCATCTTTCCATTTTTCATTTCGGATATTAATGATTCCTTGAGTAGTAAACAGCATTCCATTCCTGGCATTTCTGGTTGGCATCACACAGTCGAACATATCGACACCGAGAGCAATGCATTCAAGAATATTTTCGGGTGTACCCACGCCCATGAGGTAGCGAGGTTTTTCTTTCGGAAGTATGCTACAGACCAAGCTGGTCATCGCATACATATCCTCATGAGGCTCACCAACTGAAAGGCCGCCAATCGCATTCCCATGTTGATTCTGTGCGGCAATAAACGTTGCTGATTCTTCACGCAAATCTTTGTAGACGCTTCCCTGTACAATCGGAAAAAGCGCCTGCTCATATCCATATTTCGGCTCTGTTGAATCCATTCGCTGGACGCAACGTGTCAGCCAATCATGTGTCAGCTTCATGGACTTTTTTGCATAAATATATTCGCAGGGATATGGAGTGCACTCGTCAAATGCCATGATGATATCAGCGCCAATACTGCGTTGAATATCCATAACAGATTCTGGAGTGAAATGGTGTGTTGATCCGTCAATATGGGATTTGAATGTGACGCCTTCTTCGATAATTTTTCGATTTTCGGAAAGGGAATAAACCTGGTATCCTCCACTGTCAGTAAGAATTGGATGACGCCATCCGTTGAACTTGTGGAGCCCGCCCACCTTTTCGAGCAACTCGATGCCCGGCCGTAAATACAAATGATACGTATTGCCGAGAATTATTTCTGCCTTGATATCGATTTCAAGTTCACGCTGATGCACGGCTTTCACTGATCCTGCCGTGCCGACCGGCATAAATATAGGCGTGTGAATTTCACCATGAGCCGTTGAAAGCGTGCCGGCCCGGGCTGACGATTTTGTGTCCGTTGCCGCGATCTTAAATTCCATAAGCCCGCAAAAATAATTGACTATAGGGAGATTCCCTACCTGTGAGTGAGATAACGGCTAGTGTATGTGGGAAGTGAGGTACGAATCCACATTTTCGCGCGACACTATTTCTAAAGGCAAGAGATAAACTTCAGGCGATGGTTTATGCAGGATCAAATGATTTACGAGGTGTTTTATTCCAAGGAAAGCCTGCCTTTTCGGATTTTGATTGATCAGGAAATTGACAACGCCTTTTCGCAGGTAACGAACATTTTCCTCAAGCATGTCGTATCCAATCAAATTAATGTGTTGCTTTTTCTTATTCTCTAATAATGAAGCAATGATGGATGTTGCTTTGGAAGTGCTTACAAAAATTCCTTTCAGTGAAGGATTTTCCAACAATGGCATCAACTGATTTTCAATTGTTGATTGGGCCTGGTTAGAAAGATTCAATGTCTCCACCATAAAGCCTGAGTCGTGTCGCTCGTTGAAATATTCCCGGAAACCTCGTTCCTTTTCAGCAAGATGGACTGAGTTTCCCAGGTCTTCGTTCACGTGCAAAACACTTAACAATCCCGGGTCGCCCCGATGGTTGACGTGCATCAGTTCTGCAGCCAATCTTCCGCTTTGAAATAAATTTTGTCCGATGAAGCTGAGTGGTTCTGATTCATCAATGTTCGTATTAAAAAGTGCGTATGGAATTCCTTCTTGTTGCCACTGCTGAAAAAATGGCAGGGTTTCATGATAGAAAATGGGAGCAATTAAAATTCCATCTGGCTTGTCGTTGCTCGCTTTCCTCGCCACTTGTTCAAATGAATTCTTGTCGTAGAGATTGAAAAAATAAGGTTGTATGGTAACGCCATATCTTACCCATTCAGCCTCCGCTTGGTTGAGACCTGATTTGGAAGAGGCCCAGTATGGATCCTGGTCCGGATTCGGAATTAACGCTGCAATGTTGTAACTCTTGTTCGATCCCAGCGTTCGAGCGATAAGATTCGGCTTGTAATCGATTTGGTCTAATACGGCCAGTACTTTTTTTAGTGCATCTTCCGACACTCGGCCGCGATTATGGAGCACTCGGTCAACCGTGCCCACAGAGACTCCGGAAAGCTGAGCAATATCTTTAATGCGAACATTTTTCACATTCATGGCGAACAATTGTTTGCGTGCACAAATTCGGTGTGCGCGCACACAATATACAAAATAATGCTTTCGTGTAAATTAGTTTTTTAAATTTTTTAATGTCAACGCTTTGGTGAGCCAGTTGTAAAAGCACTTTTTTTCAATCATCTTTTTAAAATCATTAGTCATGTTTGATTTTTCTTGGAGAATCAAATTTTTAATGGCCGTTAAACTGACTCAAAAGTTATCTTTGTCACTCTTTTAAACAACCATCCCTTGGCCGTGCTGATTGGAATTTTCTTTTGTGCTGTTGGTATTCAGCTTTCATATATCATTGCTTTCTTAATTGGCTTTGGAAAAAAGATTTCCAGCAACAAAACTCAAATTGTTCAGCCGGTATCGGTGATCATTTGTGCACATGATGAAGAGGCAAACCTGAAAGAACTAATTCCATCGTTGCTTACTCAGGACTATCCGAATTTCGAAGTCATTGTTGTGAACGATCGATCTAACGATGGGACGTATGATTTCCTTCTTGATCTTACAAATCGAGATGCTCGTGTGCGAATGGTGAACGTTGAACGAGTTCCGTCGCACGTAAATGCAAAGAAATTTGGCTTAACGCTGGGGATAAAAGCAGCCACTCATGAATGGTTATTATTTGTGGATGCTGACTGCCGGCCGGCAGCGAATTCCTGGATACAAACAGTGAGTAATCATTTCGATGACGAAGCGAAATTTGTTTTGGGATTATCACCATATAGCAAGGTCCCAGGATTCTTGAATCTTTTTATTCGCTTTGAGAGCCTCATCACCGCTATCCAATACTTTTCTTTTGCCCTACTCAAAAATCCATACATGGGTGTCGGAAGAAACCTGGCCTATCGAAAGTCATTGTTTCTTGAGAAAAAAGGTTTCAACAGGTTTTCAAATGTAACAGGTGGAGATGACGATCTGTTTGTGAACCAACATGCAAGTGCCGAGAATACGCGTGTTGAATTTACCAACGAAGCCCACGTGTATTCTTTTCCCAAAAAAACATGGGCGTCATTCTTTCACCAAAAGATTCGTCATTTATCGGTTGGAAAACGTTATCAGCTAAAGCATCGTATACTTCTCGGACTGTTTACGTCAACATGGATCATCTCGTGGTGGTTGGGTGCAGCGTTACTTTTAATGGATATTACTGCATGGCCAATAGCGGTAGCATTGTTAATTCGTATGTTGTTCATGATCATCTTGATTCGAGTGACAACCAGGCAGTTAAAGTTAACATTTGAGGTTTGGACCGTGCCGTATTTAGATTTTATATATTCGATTTACTATATTTCAACGGGTCTAACTGCCTTACTAACCAAACAGATTCGATGGAGGAAATAAAACGAGACTTTTCAGACAAAGCAATAGAGGACTTCCGCTTGATTGACATGGCTGTTTCCGGCGATGACAAAGCGTATGCCCGTTTGTTGCAGCGTTATAAGCGTCCGGTTTATCATATGATTCTGAAAATGGTGCGGAATGTTGACGATGCAGAAGACCTCACGATCGAATCATTCGCAAAAGCTTTCCGAAGTCTTCATCGTTTCAAAAAAGATTTTACATTCAGCACTTGGTTGTTCCGAATAGCCACTAATAATACCATTGACTTTATTCGCAAGAAAAAACTCAACACGCTAAGCATTGAGAATACGTTTACCGATGATGATGGACAATCCGTTTCCATTGACGTGGAGGATGAAAATCTCGACCCGCAGGAGGAGACGATCCGGATGCAGAAAGCTGAATTGATCCAGGTATTTGTTGACAAACTCCCTTCTAAATACCAGAAGCTGGTGCGTCTTCGATATTTTCATGAATTGAGTTACGAAGAAATCGCTGTTGAACTAGACGCTCCACTGGGAACCGTGAAGGCCCAACTGCACCGTGCACGCGAACTTATGTTCGAGATGGTGAAGAATAAGAGGGATCACATCTGATTAGTAAAAACTATTGGTATCATAAATATGCGATCATCAATTAAGCGGCAAATCATTTTAAGGCATCGGCTCTATATTAAGTAGTGATGAAAAGATTCGATGAAGCAAAGGAAATTGACCGTATTTGATAGTTACGCAAAATTAATTCGACCTTGCAATCGCCGGAAATCATTTTTAATTACTTCCCCTCTCTGACCACAGTCCAAAAAGAGCAGATCAACAAACTCTATTCTTTATACAGCGAATGGAACGAGAAGATCAATGTCATTTCCAGAAAAGACATTGACAACTTATACATCAATCACGTTTTGCATTCGCTCGCGATTGCAAAAATTGTAAATTTTAAACCGGGTACTTCTGTTCTTGATGTAGGAACAGGCGGAGGTTTTCCGGGAATTCCATTAGCCATTCTTTTTCCGGACACACAATTTCACCTTGTTGATTCGATTGGAAAAAAGATCACTGTCGTGAAAAATGTCGCGGAGGGTTTAGGATTAAAGAATGTGAGAGCTGAACAAATCCGTGCAGAACAAATTAAAGGTGAATATGATTTCATTGTCAGTCGGGCTGTGACGCGACTGAAAGAATTTTATGGATGGATCAACAAAAAAGTAAAGAAAGATTCAAAGCATACACTCTTCAATGGCATTTTGTATTTAAAAGGAGGAGACCTGGATGAAGAACTGGCTGAAATGAAAAGGCCATTTCAGATTTTTGATCTTTCCGATTATTTCAAAGAAGAATTTTTCGAAACCAAAAAAGTTGTTTACGTGCCTTTGTAAACGCATTGTACACAACCAATCTTATCAAGGTCGATTCCAGCACGTTGTCTTTGCACTAAAATTTTACTTACTTAGCGGTTCTATACCACATGAAAAGGTTTTTTCCGATTTGCCTTACCTTGCTCGTTCTATTGAACGTGATGGGATATTATGCGGTATTTATGGGATTAAAGTATCAAAACTCCCGGCAGTTTGTCCAACGTCTCGATGATGATAATTACAGTGAGGCAGAGACCATCACCTTGAAAATTCCGTTAGCTGTTCCATATCAAACCAACACTGAATTTGAACGTGTGAACGGAGAGATTCAGCACAACGGAGAATACTTTAGATTAGTGAAGCAAAGATTTTCCAGCGACACACTTCAGATTGTCTGTATAAAGGATATCAACATTAAGCATATCAATCAGGCGTTGAGCGACTACGTGAAAACGTTCACCGATAACAGCACTGAAAATTCTTCAAAATCTGTTCCGAATTTCATTAAGGATTATATCCAAACATCTTTTGATCTTGAAATGTCCTCGGATGGCTGGGTGAATAACCTTACATTTTCATCCGCACCGTTTGTAATCTCCTCACAAGCGCTCGCCATTTCCTCACCACCTCCCAGAAGTTAGTCACATGCTAATTTTGTGTGCTTCTTCATCCCGGCTGGGTTGAGGAATTTATCATCGATAAATGCTTTTTAGTTGAGCGTTTTCACAAGTCAATCACTAATAATTTATTCAATCATCTCATGAAAAAAATTTTACTCATTGCCATGGCATTCGTGTCGTGGGTTGCGCATAGTCAGACAGTTAATGATGGCCTTATGATGCCAAAAAATACTGTCTGCACTGGATTTATTTACACCACAGATCAGTGGACAAATTATTGGGAAGGAACGCTCAAGCGTGACAACAATAATATCGGAACCATAACCACGCAAACTCTCACATTTGTAGCCAATTATGGCATCAGCAAGAAATTAAACCTGATTGCCATGCTTCCATATGTCACAACCGAGGCCAGCAAAGGTGTCCTATCAGGAATGAAGGGCATCCAGGATTTGAGCCTTACCGCGAAATACAATTTTTTCAAGAAGCCAATCGGGACGTCAACATTAAAGACGTTTGGTGTGCTTTCATTATCTGCACCAATGACGGATTATACTCCTGATTTTCTTCCACTGTCAATCGGACTTCATTCAAAGAATATCTCCTATCGATTAACCGCCAACTACAATTTTAATATGGGTTTGTACATTAATGCGTCCGGTGCTTATACCTGGAGAAGCAACGTGAAGCTTGACAGGTCAATGTATTTTACGGATGGCGAAATATTTATGAGCGACAAAGTAAAAATGTCAAACGTGTTTGATTTCATTGTGAATGTTGGTTATCACAAAGGACCACTGCAGGTTGATGGCTACATCACAAATCAGAACACCCTTGGAGGCGGAGACATTCGCAGACAAGACATGCCTTTCGTTTCAAACAAAATGAATTTTACCAAGCTTGGTGGATTCGTCATGTATTATTTACCTGTGATAAAAGGACTCGCTGTTCGAGGAGGCGCTACGATGACGACTGCTGGGCGTAACGTTGGCCAATCAACAACGGTTATGTGCGGTCTGCTATACACGATCAAATTTTCCACTTCTAATGAATCTTCCGATGAAACGAAATAATATTTTAAACTCTGCCAAATTTTTTCTGTTCGCCTCACTCATTGCAACAGTGTCTTCATGCGATAAAAGTATTGACGAAGCGGAGCAACTGAGACCTATAACGATTCAGAAGGCTGATGCCACTGCCGGCACATGGAAAATGATCGTACTAACATCTCCTTCCCAAATAGCAGTTGCAGCTCCGGCGGCAACAAGCTCGGACGCATACATTGCAGAGCTTACAACAATCAAAGATGCGCAATCACGACTAACATCTACGCAACGAAGAGCAATAGAGTTCTGGAGTGCAGGAGGTGTTCTTCGGTGGAATCAATTGATGCGTAAACTGGTCGCTCGATTTAATTTGCCACCAGCTCCGCGTCCTGATAATTCTTATCCTGTTCCCGATGCAGAAAATCCATTCGGCGATCCAAATTTTCCATTTTCAAATCCACCCTATGCAGCGCGTGCTTACAGTTATGTAAGTGTGGCACAGTATGAAGCGTTGAAGTCAACGTGGTATTACAAAAATTTATACAACAGGGCTGCACCTTACCAGGTTGATAACGGTGTTAAGCAACTTATGCCTGAGAGCGGAGTTGCAGCTTATCCATCTGAAGACGCTGTGCTCTCGGGCGTTTCTGCGGATATGCTGAAATCTTTATTTCCTGCTGCAGTTGAAGAAATAACCTTGTATGCTGCAGAGCAAAGGAATGCTGCGTTATGGTCGGGTCGTGCATCGGTTACTGATATTTCCGCCGGGCTTGCGCTTGGCAAAGCAGTGGCGACTGCAGTTCTTGCGCGAGCAGGTACTGATGGAATGAAGAATGCTGTTGGAAATAAAACACAGTGGGATGCACTGGCACAAGCCGCAACAAGTCGTGGCGAGACCCCGTGGATTTCTCAGGAGTCACCAGCCCGGCCTCCGATGCTTCCAAACTTTGGACAAGTGAAAGGCTGGAATATGTTGCCAGCGGATTTCGTTAAAGAAAGACCAGAAGCACCACCTTCTACATCAGCGGATTTGATGAAACAAGAATTGGCGGAAGTAAAGCACTACGCGGACAAAGCGACTCGCGACCAGCTGGCGATCGTTTACAAATGGGCCGATGGCGCTGGAACGTATACACCACCTGGACATTGGAACGACATTGCGGCAGAATATATTCATAGCGCAGGCTTTAGTGAAGTACGAGCCGCTCGTGCTTACGCTATGTTAAATATGGCGATGCATGATGCGGCCGTTGGATGCTGGGAAACGAAATTCTTTTATTTCAATCCACGTCCTTCACAACTGGATCCGTCAATAAAAACCCTCACAGGTTTGCCAAACTTCCCATCGTT
>CBQWHS010000051.1:0-12788 GCA_967728665.1 uncultured Chryseosolibacter sp.
GGAATTTCTTTCGACCTTGTAGGTGATCCGACTACGAGCACTACATTATACACAACTGCTGGGTCTGCGTCTGCGCGAGGCATTTACAGAAGCACAAATACAGGCGCAACCTGGCAAAAAATTAGTAATGCCGCAGTGGATGCAGATCTTGTATCTGCTGGCAATGTCGAGCTTGCTGTTGGTAATTCGAACAACCTCTTTGTTGCCATTGTGAGAAGTTCGCGATTAGCTGACTTGTATCGCTTTGATGGAGCTACATCTACCTGGACTTCAATGGATCTTCCTCAGACAATGGAAATCTCAGCAACTTTCGGAATTCATCCTGGCGGACAGGGTAATAATTTGTCGTTGGCGGCAGATCCTACAAACAGTAATGTAGTTTACATCGGTGGCGACAGGCAACCCGGCCCTTTCGATGTTTCTGCGACATTCCCGAATACTGTGGGAGCCAGGAACTATACCGGAAGGCTCTTTAGAGTGAACGCCGGTCTTGCTGCAGGAAGTCAGGCTTCTCCTATTACGCACAACGGCACCGCAGGCATGAGCGCCCCACACGCAGACTCGCGTGATATGGATTTCAACGCGACAGGTGATCTTATAGAATCTGATGATGGAGGTGTGTACCTGCAAACTTCTCCAATCGATGCTACTGGAAACTGGCTCTCGTTAAATGGCAATCTCAACATCACGGAATTTCACAGTGGCGATTGGGACGCAAACGCAAATATTCTTATTGGCGGCGCCCAGGACAACGGCACGATACAACAACAAACTCCTGCCAACACAATATGGAGAAACCGATTGGGTGGTGACGGAGGCGACGTTGCGATAGATGACATGAGTTCGGCAACCACTTCTGCCAGGTATATGGGTTCTCAGTACCTGTCGCCATTCCTCAGAGTAGTCTTTACATCCACAAATGTATTTGTAAGTCAGACGTTGCCTACGCTTACAGATGTGAGTACAGGTTTACGTATTACCGGAGGATTTCCATTCGTAACTCCAATTAAATTGAACAGTCAAAATAGTTCCCGATTGATCGTAGCTACAAACGCGGCGGTATTCGAGTCTCTTGACCAGGGGAATACCGTGACCAACATTGGTGCATATACACCTCCCACCTTTCCAGGAGCTGATATAATTGCCTATGGAGCTTCGGATAATCCGGATATAGTTTATGTCGGAACCGGAGCAAATATTTCTGTTCGCACAACAGCAGGTGGAACACTAGCGGATGCTCCCGCCTATCCAGGTGAAGCTGTGCAGGGAGTAACTCTTGATCCTGCTGATTCTCGCTCGGCATACGTGATCGATCTCAACAGTGTGTACGAAACTACCAATGCCGGAGGTGGATGGACGGATGTCACAGGCAACCTGCTCACGCTAAGCCCGGGCAATTTCAGATCGATCGCGTACATTCCAAATGCATTGAACGATGTTCTCGCAGTAGGTACTGATGTTGGCGTGTTTATCGCTCCCGGGCCTGCATTCAATGCGTGGACTGAACTCGATCCTGCTCTTCCAAATGTTGCTGTGTACGATTTGGAGTATGATGCTGCAGATAGAATTCTTGCTGCGAGTTTATTCGGACGTGGCTCATGGACATATAATCTCTCCGATCTTTTTGCAAAAGATACTGATGATGATACCGGTGTCGAACCCAATCCGACCACAGGCGTAATGTGGCAAAGCCCGGACATCTGGGTCAGAAAAGATCAGGATGCTGCGCATGCTTTTGCTCATGTTCATGACAACGCCGAATACAGAGTTGGTACCGCTAATCCGAATTATGTTTACGTTGAAGTACGCAATCGTGGCCTCGTCCCAAGCCTGGGCACCGAACAATTGAAAGTTTATTGGGCAAAGGCAGGTTCCGGGTTAGGATGGCCCGCCCCTTGGGAAGGTGGAGTATATTTTGATCCCGGCCCCAACACCATGCTCATGGGTAGTCCAATTGGTACGCAACTGATCCCGTCAATACCTGAAGGCGGCAGTCTTATTCTTGAATTTCCATGGAGCCCTCCTGATCCTGATGTTTACACTTCAAGTTTTGGTACTTCAGGTAGACACCATTTCTGCCTGTTGGCAAGGGTCACCACGAGTGCGACCTCTCCTTACGGAATGACTACTCTGGAAACAACTTCGATCAACTCGAATGTGCAGAACAATAACAACATCGTTTGGAAAAACATTGGCGTGTATGATATGGTGACGGGCCCCAGCGCACCGGCACAGGCGACCATTGCAAACCTTACTGAGGAGCCGATGACGATCAAGCTCGTGATCGATGTATCAGACGATGAAGGGAAGCACATGTTCGAGCAGGGTTGTGTGAAGGTTACACCTGTATCAAAACTCCAGGAAAAGCTGAGTAAGAATCCGCCTAAAACGAAAGGAGTAAAAGTCAAGAAAGGAGCTTACTACGCCACGAAGCAAATGGCTACGATCGATAACATCAACCTGGCAAAGAACGAATTTGGAATAATGGATCTACAGTTTATTCCTTACAAGAAACTATCCTCGCGTTATAAAGGCTATGCAATAACAATAACACAGATCGCCAACAACAATGGAAAGGAAGAGATTGTCGGAGGCCAGACTTTTGTATATGGAAAAATGAAACGATTCAACACTCAAATCCGCGACAAGAAAGAAAAGCAATAGGTCATTGGGCATTAGTCACTGGTCATCGGTAGTATCTTTGAATGCAGCCAATAACCAGTGACTAACTTTCTGCCCGGCTTCGGATAATTTTCCGGACTGGCAGACTTAAAATATTAATCGGAAAATTATCTGAATTGAATTACCGATTTCGCGGTATCAATGGTGCTAAGTTAATTTGTCCTGAAACACTCGAAATCGAAATAAAAAACTCATTTTCATAGACAGGGGTAGGCTACCACTGGACAAGTCAACATAGCAGCTACGTCACTCTTAGTGAAATTCGGAAGGTTATATGGATTTTGATTTTCTACTAATTCGTTTTACCGGGTATTCGGGTCATGTGCTTTCTAGGGCCACACTATACCCTAGTGTTTTGGATCTTATTATGCAATCGATCCACGAATCTTAGTTGTGATCATGTCTGACGCATTAATCAACTTTCGACTTTATTAAATAGCTGCTTTAACAATTCCAATAATTGAATCTCCAAGAAATTTAAGTACGGCATTCGTCGTCTTCTGTGCAGCCGCTTTGCCAGCAACCTTCAGAGACAGGTACAAATTTTCAACAGTTACCTTTTCGTCTTCAAGTTCTGAAAGAAGTTCTTCATCTGTTATCGTTCCATCGGCTCTCAGCTCTGCAAGCTTTATCAACGTTTCTTTTTGATCTTCAATAATTTTCTTGCTGAACTCTTTAATTTTTGGAATTTCTGCTTTGACTGATTCTTTAAGAATATCAGTTAGCCCTTTTTCTAATTCTTTAAAATTTATATCCATTTGATTACGGGTTTCAATTAGCGCCTTCTAGAACTTTTTCTGCATGCAACAATCCTTCAAAATTTCTGGTGAATCTTTTCCTGTGTATCTCCAGTAATGATTTCTTGGTACCTATATCTCCGTTGTACTTACGCCAGAGCTCATCGAGGATATTCTTAGAAATTTGTGTTGACTCTTTATTAAGTGGTCTTGATTGATTTTTTAAATAGATCCCATACAATTCACTGTCAATTTCCTTAAACCTTTTTTCGAATAGCTCTTTACTAAGCTCGGTTGTATACTGGACAGAACCATCTCCACCTGTGATTGAAGTCAGGTCTGCGTAATACATATCTATTTTTTTGGCCACGCCTACTACGGCGTCTTCAATGTCTTTTCGATAGTCGGCTACCCATTTAACAGCACATGAATTGAATATTGTAAGTGCTAACAAAAGTGCAGCGAGCATCTTTGGACCGATGTAAGTCCTAGTAATGAAGCTATGTCTTTTCATTTTTAAGTAATAGTTTAAAACAAAGTGCCCATCCTCTGTCAGTCAATTGTTGACAGATTTGGTGGCGACCTACTTCAGGAGAACAATTTTGCTTTTAAGTTTCTTTTCAAGGTCTGCAACGGAGATCGTATCCAATTTGGCATTGTTCGCGTTGCTAAACCAGCCGCAAAACAAGACCTTCTTTGTCTTTACAGATTGCACAACTTTCCAGCAGTGTGATGGTACCCTTGTACTCCCCATCTTTTTATTGGCGAAGTAACCGCCACAAATGACATATAACTTTTCTTTTTGCGACCATTTCCTCACATCCGTCTCATTTCTTTTCCAAAGACCCCTGTTAAGGTTAGCAGTCTGTGGCAGGCAATTGTAATAACGGAAAGTCAGTTCATCTTTCGTACAATCGAAAGCAAAATCTTCCGCATTGGCGAGATGGCCCTTGTCGTATCCACTTCCGGCATAATCATGATCCGTTGCTGTCTCAGCATCGGCGTAATCATTTTTAAAAGAAAATCCGCTACGGTCACAGTCTCCCCCACCCCTATGGAGGGTATAGCTCACGTACCTAGGCTGGTGGAACGCGTTGGAGAAGTTAACTTTATAGATGCCCTTGTTTATAATTAGCTGGGCGAAGGTTGGGCAACACAAGGCAATCCATAATATAACGGTTGCTGCGGATTGTAGCCGTTGTATGCTTTTATATTTGCTCATGATTTTTAAGTAGTTGATGTTGCATTCAGAATCCGTATATATCTTATTTAACAACTGAAACAACCATTTCGGAAGCTATTGATTGTGGTTGGAATCTGCCTGTTGGATCAATCATTCAATATACTCCTTCTTCACCCATCCGATTTGAGAAGTCTCTACCTTATACCAACCAGAGTTTTCATCGAGTATCTTCACCTTGGTTTCCTTTGGCAATTTTTGAATAATTGCGCCGGAACTGGGAGCCAGCCGTAAATTGAGCAACTCCGCCTTGACCTTGCCTTCCTTTGTTTTGAATTCGTCAGGCCCGTCATCTTCTGTTTCATGAAAGATTGCGTCGCGCATCTCATCAAGCGGGAACGCAGGTCCTGGATCCACTTTACGCATCGGCGATATTTCCTCGTGGCCGAGAATGAACTCTATCGGATAGGCTTTGCAGAGCATGCTGCAAATATCCCTCACAATAACAATCTGGTCCGGCGTATAGGCATGCCAGTATTTTTCCATCGTCTGGTTCCTGTGTCGCAGCTTAAGCACCTCATCGGTCTTATATTCCTTGCCAAACCAGGATAAATATTTGTCGTCTACCCTTTTCAGTTCTCCTGCGTTGTCGATCTCGATGCCAATAGCATATTGGTTGAAACCGACCCTCCCTTGATACGAGCTTTTTCCGGCGTGCCACGGTTGGGTACGTCAGTGTTGCACAGCGTACGAACAGACGAGGCCGCGTCTAATCCGGCCGTGTAATGAATAATGATGGTATCAGGCAATCCCTTCGCGAATTTCCCACCTTGATTGGGTGATTGTTGAAACGCGGCCTTAGGCCCTGAAATTTTATGATCGTTTACCTGGAACATGTTTTTACTTTTTTAGATTTTAACCAACACTCACAGGCGAAACAACACCCTTTTCTTCGTCTTCATTTAATTCGGCGTCATCACCGGTTACCGGCAGAGGCTCCTTCTGTTCTTTCACCGGTTCTGTTACTTTCAATCCTGCGTAAGTCGATGAACTGATACCCATCAGCAGAAGCATGTTGGTATCAAATTCAGGCAGCACGTGGTTAGAGATGCAACGCTGCAAGAAAATGCCTCCAAACACGAAGTTGAAAAGCACGCTCTGGAATCGCTGGATGTTAATGCTGCTGCTATCCGATAATATATCGATGAACCATCCCTCACTTTTCGCAGCCGCATCTATCGGAACTTTTCCTTTGGTATTATTTTCCACCACTTTGCCCAATGCTGTTGTGCCTATGCTGATACCCAATATCACCAGCATTGACTCTGTGAGATCAGGCAACACATCGGTTTGGTACCAGATGTAGATATAGCCGGCAACAAAAAGCACCGTCCAGTAGAAAAGCTGGCTCCGGCCCAGGCTATAGTAGAGGTTGTTGTCATCCTTCAGCACATTTTTATACAAAGCAAGCGCGATCATGCCTAAGGCCCCGAGTGCGATTACAACAAAAACATAGATGTTGCTGATCTTCGGTTTCACTTCCAAGTAGAAGATTCGCGATGTTGTCAGCGGATTTTTAATCTTTGGGTCACTCGACCCCAGACTGACCGTGATCGGAATCACACTTCGTGACCTGCTGCTCCTTTCCATAAATTGCTCCACTACATCCAAGAACCGGTTGTCGACCTCATAGAAAACTATTTTCTCGATATCCGAGGTATCCTCGTAGGTAGCGTTTACCCTGAAACCGTTGATGAATAATGCATCGAACGACTTCATATCGCGGTCAGTCTTTAACTTGATGGCGATTACCTGCCCTATTTTCACCGTGTCGTCACCATGAATGGCATCGCCGACTTTTTCAATGGGTGTAAGTGGAACCGTAGGTTCCGAATCAGCATTGATGCTGAGCTCATTTACTGGCTGAGCCTGTTTGCTCTTGTTTTTGTCCTGAATCGCGGAGGCGCTGGTGATCATTAAAATGTTCAGCAACAACAAGACAGCGTATTTAGAAACGGGTAGCATAGCTCTCATATTTTTTTACGCGAGCACTTTTCCTTTCTGGAGGGCGGTGACGATCTCGTCAACAATGAGTGGAAGCACAAATGGTAATGCGGTTTGCGCAACGGGGTTCTTTACTTTCTCAGTGAGAAATGCAGTGAGCGAGTCTTTGAGATGCTCGGTTTCCTCTTCAGTCAGTCCGTCTGACGCGTTGTTGATGAGCGCATAGATCTCCTCGGGAAGAGCCCCGGTCAGAAGGACATCGATCTGGATAAGCAAGCCTTTAAAGACGGTTTTTCCCAATCCTTTTTTCAAAGCCTTTGGTAGTTTTGGCAACGCCTGGATCTTCACGACAATAGCATCGATTTGCTGTGGAGTAAGCATAAAATAAATAGTTAGGTAAAGTCACAACGAAAAAAAGAGCCCATCCAATTCTCTTCACTGGGAAGAGAGTTGGATGGGCTCCGTGTATCGAAGATAATATACTTTTAAACCAAATACTGCTAACCCCCTTTAATTTTTTATTTGTAATGCTTTTTTGCTATGGATTTGTATTTGAAGCTGCTTAAGTCCGAGCTTGAAATCAGAGTCTTCATGAAAAAATCGATCATAATACATTAACAACATGAGTTGATCGAAATCAGATTGAGATGATGAACGATATATTGAAGAAGATAAAATAATGTGACGAATATCCAGACTCCTAATGACGTTCATCATCGTGCGGGTGATTGGTTTATCTGATATTTGAATCAAAAACAAACCAAGTATCTTATGTCACTAATTAAACGTTCTGAATGGCCGTTGCTAGGTAATGGTTCACTGTTAGCAAATTTATTCGATAACGAAAAGTTCTTTGATTCCGACTGGTTGAGAAACCAATCGTTTCCAGCTGTCAACGTCAAAGAAACTGAAAGAAACTACGAGATCGAAGTTGCAGCGCCAGGGCGAAGCAAGAAAGATTTCAACATCTCCGCCGAAAATGGCATTCTGACAATTTCTTCCGAACAGAAAGAAGAGAAAGAACTGAAAGAAAAAGACTATACACGAAAAGAGTTCAGCTTCAGTTCATTCAGTCGTTCTTTTTCCCTGCCGGAAAATGCGAGCGAAGAAGACATCAAAGCAAATTATGCAGATGGCATTCTGAAGTTGGAAATTTCAAAAAAGGTAATCAGCCAGCCAAAGGCTAAAAAAGCGATTGAGGTGAAGTAGGAGTCCAAACCAAGTCTACGAGAAGCCTCTGGCAAAAAAGTCAGGGGCTTTTTCCATTTATGATCTGTATTGAGTCGAGAATGGAAGGCATCAGAAACTGAATCAAGAGAATATCATCAAATCATTTTCTGTTTGAAAAATTTCAAAATTGCAGCGGATTTGTATGAGACATGGCAGAGAAAAGGTACCGAGCCTTCAAAGCAAACTTAATCATCAAGGATAGACTAGCGCTTTAGTTACAGATTTCAAAAAAGGATTGACAACGGACGCATAAAAAGTTTGCCATTTTAGAATGTAACCTCATCGCAGTGTTGGCCACAATCACTTCACCCGATCGATTACTTCTAAGGACATGGTTAGAGTCTGTTATGCTTCTACCGGTTCATTTTTGAAAGCATAAGTCCAGACAAGTCCTCTGTTATGATTAACAACGTCTTCAGCAAGGCTACCGTTCAAAACGTGAGCAATACCTTTTCTTCCATGAGTTCCCATTGCGATGATATCTCCCTTGACGGAATTTGAAAACTCCAGGATACCTCGTTCTTCATCGGTATGATTGAAAACGCTGATCGTATAATCTTTTAACAAAAAGCGTTTGGCAAAAGCTTCAAGGCGTTCATTTGTACGTGTATCAGAAGTGAAATTCAGAGGCGTGTTTATCCATACGAGATGAAGGTGAGCCTTGAAGAAATTTTGAAGCGCTTTAACCTTCATGACCAGGTCTTCCTGATTTTCGGTTTCCATTGTGTTCGGAAATATTATGTTCTTGATTGGGCCCTTAAAATAATCTTTGATGACAAGAACCGGCACATGTGCATTTCGAACCACTCGCTCGGCATTGGAACCAATAAAGAACTCACGAGCACCGCTGGCTCCGTGTGACCCCATCACTACCAGATCGATCGACTCCTTTTTTACATAGTCCTGGATCATTCGGGAAACGGATCCGAACGCGGTCTTAACAATCACTTTTACTCCTTCCACACTATGCTTATCCGTAATATTCTTAAACCTTGTTTCCGCGCTCTCTCTTAAATCCTTCAGCAGCTGCTCTTCAAAATTCAACACCGGCATGAGCACAGTGTCGTGCATAACAGGAAGTTCAATGACATTTAACAAATGAATAGTGCCTTTGGATTGGGCAGCAATATCCAATGAAAACCGAAATGCATTAATTGCCGGTTTTGAAAAATCACAGGGTACTAATATCTTTTTCATGTCGATAAGTTTCGTTAAGGTAAAAGTATCAGAACAGACCTCCTTTTGCATTGAGCAGAGTCATCAAAAAACGTGATTCATATCATCCTTTCGTCCTCGCTCCCTTTAGACCTTCTGAAACCATGGATGTAAAAGTTAAATTCTTAAGTGCCATTGATACTGTAACCGGTTCCCGGTTCCTTTTAGATAGGGCTTCAGAACAAAAATAGATTTCCGTAAAAACTAAAGATCACGAACAAGATTACCTTTAACCTCGGCTGAATCAGCCGGTGGCTCGTAGCCATCTTTGGCAACCATAGAAAAATGCAAGGATGTCCCAGTAACAACACCCTGCACCAGCCCGGACAAAACACAGGCTATAATAATCAAGACAAGGCCTGAAATAAAAGAAGGGTCTTTCGCAAACAGTGATAGAGTGAAGTACATGATAATGAATGAGATCGTCCATCCTACTACATTGGCAAGTACCCAAATGATGGCGTTTTTATAGAACTTCTTGATAAGGAAAAATTGAGAAACTCCGATTAAAGCTCCAAAAGCCATTCCAACCAGCGCAGTAAATACTATTGAATAGTAACTATTGAACAAGGAGACCTTCGACAAAAATGAGATAAAAACTACTGCAGGAGGAAGCGCCATGAGCCATCCCGCAATTGTGGAAATTGCCGTGACGGTAATCCAAGGAATCGGCTTAAAGTGTTTGACTAGTTTTGAAAGTGATTTCCATTGTATATATCCAATGATCAAACCTTCGGCCGCTCCCGCCAGAATTAGAATTACAAAAGTCAAATTAGTCGAAGAGGAAGGTGTGTCCGAAAACTGGATAAACAAGAATCTTCCGATGATGGCGGCCGCTCCAATGCCGAGGAGTTCTCCAAAGGAGTAATTCAGCATCCATTTGTACCAAAATTTCTGATCCGATTTCATTGTAACTTATTTCTGATGAAATAAAGATCGATTCTATGCTTGCCATTACAGTTGACCACGATCATGCGGAAAAATGACATTTATCATTGGGTTAGCACCAACCTTTTCGATCAGTATACAACGTTAGTTTTCTTGAACTTTCTTATCCTGGCCTGGATTGAAGGAACCAATTCGTGCTCCAGTCGTATTAACACCTCTCGGAAATCTTCTTTAAGTGCAGGATGATCTTTACAAAGGTCAAAGAGACCTTGCAGCGAGTTTACTCTAACGATCCTACTTTCATTTGGGTTCAATGCCCAGTACTTTAGAACATGACAGACATCCTCCAATTCTTTCTTGTCTAAGTCAATTCTGGATATCAATTGAGCAATGTGCCACTTCAGTTCCTTGTGATCAGCGCTCTTGAGTACGTTAAGTAATTGATCTTTATGCGGCTCCAGATAATTCCGTTGTCTTCGCGTAATTTTCTCTACCGCATCTGCCGCACGCATCACCAATGGACGTTCGTGATGAAAGATTAAACTGAATAACTCATCAAAACTTCTTTGATCATGCACAGCACTCAGAACAATTGAATTGTTCTTTAGCCTGCGCAGATCTTTACCAAGTAAAAGATGAGTAAAATTATTTTCTACCATAATTATTTCTGTTATGACAATTGATTATTGTCTAAAATAGTTGAAACCATCTCGTAAAGCTTTAAGGCACTGGCACAACAGGCTTCTGCTCCTTAACGAAGTTTGATGTTATTCCAAATACAACTAGACTGATAATGGCTGCAAAAAAGCACCAGACCGAAATCAGATAATCCTGAAAAAACACTTTCGTGATAACAAAAGAAAATAGAATTATTAGTCCCAAAAGTGGCATTCGCTTCACCGAAGAAACAAACAGTGACATTACAGTCGGGATAAAATAAATAATACCGCTTATCCATACTAAAGCCAATGGAAAGTCTAATGTATAGTGGATATGATGTGAGCGAATTTCAGCTGATACAGGATACCTGAACAAGCAATACAAGAGGTACAATGAAATAACTATCCCCATTGCCATAAACCCCCGCAAAATTCTTAGCCGGGCTTTATTTTTTTCCATTAACGAAATCGAAAAAGGAATCCATACTGGCCATATCAACTGCGCAAAAACGAGAAACATGTAAACTGGAAAATGCCTCCATGATATGTGGGCGGGATCTGATAATCCTATCCATAGTATACCCTCTGTAAATTGTTGCGCTGCAAACATTATCGGAATTATAGCGAACGGAACCTGTGCAGGCTCTTTCACTTTTGTCAAGGTAACAACGCCAATCGTTCCAAGAACGACGCTCGCCCCAAAACTTGCTGTAGCTGAAAAACACATAATATTTTCTTTTGGTTATGAAAACTAATAATGTGTTACGGGGATCTGAAGGCAAACTACAGTAGCACAGAATTTTAAACATTATTTATAGGCGCTAAACTCAACATGTATAGCAGGCAATGATCATCAATGAAATTCCAAAAAATGTAAACGCTAATCCTCCTACTCGAATTTGGTTCAACTCTCCCCTATTCTGAAACCAAATATTATTAAAGTATGATTGTAGTCTTTTCTTAGCGTCCCTTTCTACTTTTTCGTTTTGCTTTCCGCGCAGGCGCCAACAATTTTAATACCGACATCTTAGTGTTCCTATCCTTTATAAGTCTTTACCTGCCCAACAAAATCATCTGAAATTATTCGCTCAGAAAAAGGTCGCGGATAAAAATCAGAAGAAATATTATCGTACGAATCTATCCAAAGTGTTACTTCGCTATTCTCTCCAACGTGCCTCGTTGGAGTTTTCATTTATGTAAAATTCTATCCCCAGGAAGTAACCAGATCCGGAAAATGAGTTTGCTCTGTTTCAATCGCATGAATGACCAGATTCAAACGCCTGGTGACTTCTGCCGCCAAATTTTGCAAAGACGGATTTTGAATTTTCTCTACGATAGACTCAATCGCATTATAGGGAATGAGCGCTACTTCACCCGGATGTGTTTCTATAACAGAAATAACACAGGGAAGAATGATACCCTCAAACGGAGCAATCCTCATCATTTCATTATACAAGAAGACATCATGCACATGGAAAATTTGGTATTTCTCAACAGTTCCACCTGCGACATTCGTTGTTTGATGATAGACCGTCACCGCACTCAACTCAAAGCCTTCTTTGTGAAGTTCGCTTTTCAATTTCTCCAGGACCGCCTCAAACGACATCCGGATTACCGTTTTTGTAAAATGATTATCCATATCTACCTAAGTTGATTCTCTTGCCTAGTTAATGATGTTTAGGCAAGATCACCATGACAAAATACTTGTTATGTGATGACAACAGTCACCTTGAACCGGCGGTCGATCAATCGTGACGATAATCATATCATTCTCTGACTTGTGTTCTTATTTCTTATATCAATATCAACTTAATTGGACCTATGAATTCAATTCATCAGAAATATCAAGCGAATGAAAACGCCGCAATTCAATGATCTGACCTTGGTGGACAAAGCGTGGCTCATATATGAGTATGGTGATTTCCTGATCTCCATTGAATACTATGACCACAGAGTTCAACTCTACTCGCTGAACAATCAATTCATTGAATTATTTCAAAATATTGATACGCGGCAGATTGATAAAATTGAAGTCGTCACCTACAATGCGCTCGACAAATACTTGAGTCGGATCCTAATACAGGATTATAAAAGAAAATAACCTTCAATACCATGGCATACTACTCACGTAAACTAAATATCACTTTTCAGGATGCTCTTAACAAAGTCATCGAAAACCTGAAGCAACAAGGG
>CBQWHS010000052.1:0-12715 GCA_967728665.1 uncultured Chryseosolibacter sp.
CAATGTGTCAAATTTATTGTCCCTATATTTTCTGTATTTATCTACCCAGTCTGTCACTTCATTTAACTTGGTGAGTCTGGCTTCGCAATATCTTTCCCTGCCTTGTTGTTTGATCACAATAAGACCACAATCACTGAGGAATTGTACATGTAATGAAACTGCTTGTCGGGTAATATCGAACTCCTTAGCAATGGCGTTAACGTTGAGTGATTTCCGAGCCAGCATACCTATAATTTGCCTACGCGTTGGATCGGCTATTGCCTGAAAAACGTCTCTCGTTTGTTTCATAATGCGCAAGGTATTTCTTGCAAATATATGCGCAAGGTTTGACTTGCACATATATTTTAGAACATTTTGAGAAAATAATTTTGATATAGCGGATAAGGCGTTGGCTATTGACTTTGCGTCAAAAAGAATGACTATTCAGATAACATTGGAAACGTTTATCGAAAATCTTTGATAGTCAGGTCATGTCCTTTCCTTGTTAGCGAGTAACGAAATGCTCAAAAATTCTTTTATGGACTTAGAGTTGTTGAGCGATGGTCAGGTAATTCTTATTACCATTTTGTTATATCTCGATACTTACTTGCGGAAAGATTGAAAATAACGAATCCGGAGACCTGTTTTACTCATTCCTGAGTTTGTCCACCGGGTTGGCTATCGCTGCGTTGAATGATTTCATACACACTACCGCAAGGGCGATCGCCAACACTAACACACCGGGTGCTGCAAACAGCCACCATTGAACATCTATGTGGTTCTCGAAATTCATAAGCCATTCATTGACTCCGTACCAGGCAATCGGAACCGCCAATGCGAAAGACACGGTGATAAGTGAAATATATTCACGGCAAAACATTACAATAATATTAACAACGCTTGCGCCAAGTGTTTTTCGTACAGCGATCTCCTTTCCTTTCCTATTAGCAATGAATGTGACGAGGCCATACAAACCCAAACATCCAATAAGAATGAACATCGTCGAGAAGACCTGGAACAGCCGGGAGTATTTCAATTCCTGTTCATAGAACATGGCAATGTTGTCATCCAAAAAACGAAACTGAAACTCATGTTCTGGATAAATCAATTTCCATGTCTGTTCCAGCTTCGTCAAGACATCCGTCATGTTTTGATCAACAGGGAGATCGAGTCTGACGCTCACCTGCCGATAGCGATTGGGATTGGCGTCCATCGCGATGTTGTCAACGCGTTCTTTTAAGGAATTGCCGTAGTAGTCGTTGATCACACCAACCACATGAACCAGGCCATCGCCGCCCAACTTCAGCTCTGCACCCACGATCTCCTGCGGGTTACGGTACCCTAAATTTTTCATCAGGGCCTCATTTACGAGAATATTTTTACTGGAATCAGCGGACGTGAGATTTCGTCCAGCGATCAATCGGATCCCATACAGGTCAAGAAAATTCTCGTCGACTGCGGAGTATTCGTAGCCCTGATAATCCTGCACATCTTTCGCATCTGGCTTACCAATGTTGCGCGAACTCCTATTGCGGTCTACGCCGGATGGCAATGTGAAGCTTTTAGCAACGTTTGCTACAAAAGGCAGCTTTCTTAGTTCCGTTTCAAATGAAGTGAGTGAAGATTGATCATTGTTCAATAACCGGATAGTAACCACGGTGGCGTTTCGATCGAAGCCCATGTCCACGTTTCTGAAAAATTCCATTTGAGCGACAACAATAAAAGTCGCGACAGCCAGCACCTGCGTAGCCGTGAATTGAATAACAACAAGAGTCTTTCTAAGACTGACACCCGCGACCCGTCCTGTGGTGAACTGATTTTTGATGGCCGTGAGTGGATTGAACCTGGAGATCAAAAATGCCGGATACAATCCCGCACAAATCGTAACAACCACGATGATGGATGCCAACGTAATCCAAATGAACGAATTGAAAAAATTGATCCTGACCTGCAGGCCAAGCATCGAAACAACCGATGGCATGAACACTCCGACAAGCGCGAGTGCCGCAAATGCTGCGAGGAGAACAATGACCAGCGTCTCAACAAAAAACTGCACCATCAGACTTTTCTGACTGCTTCCCATAATCTTGCGCAAGCCGATCTCTTTCGACCGCATCGTTGACTGTGCTGTTGAAAGATTCACGTAGTTGATGCAGGCCACCGCCAACAGGCAAAGTACGACCAGCTGCAATGCTAAAATAGTTTCGTGTGTGATGGTTCGTCTGCTGAATGTGCCAAACTTCGGATCAAAGTGCATTTCACGCAACGGTTGAAGAAAATAATGACGAAACTCTGATAGATCTTTTCCGACATTCGAAGCATGTACTTTAGCAATCTGCGCTTCGACATCTTTTACATCCACACCATCATGAAGAACAACGTACACCGAATGTCCGTCATTCACACTCACCCAGTCCGCCATTCGTTCTTTGAACAGCATCGGCATAGAAGAATACGACACAAGCATCGTGAATGGAAAATCTGTATTCGAGGGAAAATCCTCGATGACTCCCGTAACTTTGAAATCGAAGACTTTCTGAAAACGAAGTGTTCGACCGATCGGATTTTCTTCGCCGAAATATTTCTTTGCAATGGTACGGGTAACAACAAGACTGCTGGGTTCACGTAACGATGTCTTTGGATCGCCCGAGATCCATTTTATTGGACTGCCTGCAAAATCAATAACATCGAAGAATTCTGGCTCGACAGTTACTACACCGCCTTCTTCCACGAATTGTCTTTCGAACTTACCATCGGCACTGAGAATATCAACGCTAGCTCCACCGAGGTATTCCAATTTCGTCATTTTCTCGATCGAAGAAATGTCCTTCATCGCAGGTGGGATGGCGTAAGGGATGCCTGTTCGGAATTCCGAAAGGTCCGCACCACTTACTCTCACCATTCTGTAGATGTTCTTGTGATCTGAGTGGAACGTGTCGAAGCTGAGTTCGAATCGGATGATAGAGATAATTACTAGCGCCGATGCGATGCCGATCACCAAGCCAAGAACATTGATAGTTGTTGTGCCTTTATTGGCGAGCAGACTTCGCTTCGCCATCTTAAAATAACTTCCGGTCATATTTTGATATTGATAAGTTGATCGTTTCCAGAAAAACGTTTTGGTAAGGAATCCAATTACGCGCCATGAATATCTTCGCCGTGCACCGCGATCATCGAAACGTTTCGTATCGGATAAGAACATCTCATATAGGTCGCCTTTGATCTCTTCTACGAGATGTTTGGGAGCCAAACGTTCGATGAGCGTCTCAGCCCATTTGGGAGGTTGCGGATAAGTCGCCATTACGTATTTTGAATTTGGGTCCAGATCGTGTCACGCACATCGCGAAGCTCTTCCAATGTTTGGCGACCGTAGGCGGTGATTTGAAACAATCTCTTTCGGCGTCCACCGCGTTCCATCGAAGCCCCGCCCATTTTCGATTTGACAAATCCTTTTTCTTCCAGTCTATGCAAGGCAGCGTGTGTGGCGCTGATGGTAATCACTCGGCCTGTTTGCTCTTCGAGCTCTTCTGTGATGGAAACTCCATAGGCCTCAGCGCCGATGAGTGCAACCATTAATAAAATGAGCTCTTCGAGTTCTCCAAGGTAGATACGTCCTGACATGCGTTATTATTTCAACCTCTGTAGAACAAATGCCGGGCCGAAGCAAAATCAACGGATTTTAAAGGAAATAAGCAGTGTTTGTGTACGGAAAAATAATGAGCGGTGGACGATAGTGAACAGTTGCGCCTCATTTTTAATTACTGCAATTCAACTCCATTTGTTGTCAATGATGGATGGAAAAACATCACGTTCGAAAAAATATTTTTACCGTGTTAAACTATATCGTAATATTGCGTTATAGTGGTATGGGGATTACAAAATCAGAAGTTTTCAAGAAACGCCAGAATCATATGGCAACGTTGGCAAAGGCATTTGACCATCCTGCACGCATAGCGATACTGGAATATTTGCTCACAAATCGAACATGTATCACCAATGATCTCGTGAATGAACTTCCGCTATCGCAGTCAACAATTTCGCAACACTTAAAAGAACTCAAGCAGATCGGAATTATAAAAGGTGAAGTCGAAGGACCAAAACTTAACTACTGTATTGATGAGCAAGTATGGGAGGAAGCTCGCGATGTCTTTGTCACCTTCTTCGCGAAGTACGTTTCGAAAAACTGCTGCTAATTTTTTTGTATTACACCAACGTAATATTACGATAGCAAACTAGAACAACTATGCCAACCACTTTTAACAAGAGTTCAATCTTGCCGTCCCTTCAATCAGTCATACAAAAGCTTACAAGCGAGTTCGATCAAATTCCAGATTCGCGTAAACCCTTATTAAATCAATTGACTGAATTTATTTCAGAGAAGTCGAAAAGGAGTCAAGTCACCAGCCTAAATTTTATCTGCACGCACAATTCCCGGAGAAGTCATATCTCGCAGATTTGGGCACAAACAGCAGCGCAGTATTATGGGATTAATAACGTTCGATGTTACTCCGGTGGAACAGAAGCTACAGCATTCAATCCAAGGGCTGTGAAGGCGATGCAAGAGTCAGGATTTGATATTCAAGTTTTTAAGGACGGGTCCAATCCCATATACCGAGTAAAATATTCCAATGATGCTCCTCCGCTAACAGTATTTTCAAAAACATACGATGACAATTCTAATCCTAAGGCAGATTTTGCTGCGATAATGACTTGCTCACATGCCGATGAAAATTGTCCACTGGTACTTGGAGCAACAACGCGAATCGCACTTACCTATAACGACCCAAAAGATTTTGATGGAACGCCTCAAGAGGCCGCGAAATACACTGAACGAGTTCATGAAATCGGGCGTGAAATACTCTATGCATTTTCACAGGTAAAATGAAAAAGTATTACGCGGAAATCTTAGGAACGTTTTCCTTGGTGTTTTGTGGCACAGGAGCAATTATTATCAATCAAGAATCCACTGGAGTGATCACACATCCAGGAATTGCTTTCACATTCGGACTCATTGTGATGGTGATGATTTACGCGCTTGGTCCAATATCAGGTGCTCATCTGAATCCGGCAGTTACAATCGCCTTTACGGTTGCAAAACGCTTTCCCCTAAATCAAGTGTTTCCTTATATCGTGAGTCAAGCGTTGGGCGCATTCACTGCTTCCATAACACTAAAGTTTCTATTTACAAGTAATGAATTTCTTGGAGCCACGATACCTGCAGGAACAGACCTTCAATCATTTATTCTTGAACTCATTCTCACATTCTTGTTAATGCTCGTGATCATAAATGTAGCGACAGGTTCAAAAGAGCAAGGTATGTTTGCTGGCCTTGCCATTGGAAGTACTGTTCTCCTTGAAGCCATGTTTGCGGGACCAATCTGCGGTGCTTCTATGAATCCAATCCGGTCAATTTCTCCGGCAGTTGTCTCAGGACATCTTGAGCATTTATGGATCTATCTGATAGCTCCGACCATTGGAGCCGTTCTTGCAATAGTTGTTTGGCGTTTTATCAGAACAGACACTAGTTTAAACTGAAAGGCAACGATGAGCGTATCGATAAGACAATTTAGATCAGACGATTGGAACGAAGTGCGTGAAATCTATGAGCAAGGACTTCTTACAAGAAACGCTACGTTTGAAACGCAAGCTCCTGACTATGATTCGTGGATAAAGAAATTCCATTCGCACTTACTTTGGGTTGCAGTGAGTGACGGACATGTTATTGGATGGGCCGGTTTACAAGCTGTCTCCGTTCGGAAAGTTTATGAAGGGGTTGTTGAGGTAACAATCTACGTGCACAACGATGCAGCCCGAAAAGGAATTGGAACAACCTTGATGAAACACCTGATTGAGGAAAGTGAGAATAATGGAATATGAACGCTATATGCATCAATCTTCCCTGAGAATACTGCCAGTATCCGGTTGCATATAAATCATGGGTTTAGAGAAATTGGCTATCGCGAAAAAATAGGCAAACTGGACGGAAAATGGCGAAATACTGTGCTTTTCGAAAGGAGAAGTAAAATAGTTGGTAATTGATTGTGTCTTTTTTGCCCGATTACGTCAATAGATTGTAAAAGTGGATTATGACAGAACTCGCCCTGAACTGGAACAATGTGCAAAGCGAACTGAAAGGCTTTGTTTACAAGAGAGTGAAAGACAAAGCACTCACAGAAGATATCGTTCACGATGTTTTTTTAAAAGTGCAAGCGAAGATCCACCAGGTGAAAGAATTTGATAAGCTGTTTGGATGGATCTATCAAATTACCCGCAATACGATTACAGATCACTTCAGAAAGAATTTAAAATCAATTGATCCTAAAGACATCGATTGGGAATCAGCCACTCCAAACTATAATGATTGTGTTACGAACGCAATAAACGAACTCATCCCTACGCTGCCCGACAAGTATCGCATTCCGCTGGAGATGACGGAGCTTCAAAATATGTCGCAGCTCGAAGTTGCTAAGAAGCTCGGACTCAACTACACGACTGCAAAAGCGCGTGTACAGAGAGCTCGCCAAATGTTAAAGGAGAAGATGGAGGAGATCCTGATCATAAAAACTGATGGCTATGGGAATGTGATTCTATGTAAGAACCGCAAACTTTATTGCTAAACTGGACTTCCATTGGAGAACTGGCGCTATTGTTTCGAGTTTCGGGCTTCGAGTTTCGGGTGCGATTTTTTACTTATCGCAGCATGATGAACCATCCTCAGGCTGAGCGCAACACGCACCTCCGTTGTCTTCAGCTTTTTCGCTTGGGGTGCAACAAACCGAAGCATTGTTCTTCGGTGCGCAACACGAAGACGCGGCAGGTTCTTGCTTTTTTTCAACTGTTACTTTGCTTTTAGTAAGCACCGGAATTTCTGTTTGTGTTTCCATCTTATTAATGTGGTTTTTCACCTTTAAAGACGGTGACATGCGAAAATGATGCAGGCACTTTCTTATTTAGTTGTTTGCGTCCGAGCATGGATTGCATGGTCCACCACAATCCGTTTTTCCCCGAGCCTCGATAACATTGCCAAGTTTATCGGTTTCGATATGACAACAGTTGTAGAATAACTGTTTTAATCGCTCCCGACCACGTTGCACTTTCGAACGCATCGAAGGATACGCGATCCCATACTTGTCAGCCAGGTCTTTCTGCTTCACTCCTTTTATTTCTGATTCGATAATAATGTCACGGTATTCGTCAGGCAATAACCCGATCATACTGCTCATGCATTGGTCGAGTCCTTTAGTCGGATCGGGATCTTCTTCGGGTTCTAGAATATCGTCGCTGATTTCTTCGTTGACAGCAACCTTCTTCTTGTTTGCATTTATTCGATAGTAGTCAATGATGGCGTTTCGAGTGATTGTATATATCCAGTTTTTTAGTTTAACCTCTTCAGCAAGCTTATCCAGGTTCGAGGAGATTTTGATAAAAACATTCTGCAGAATATCTTCTGCATCTTCACTTGACTTGACCTTACTCTTAATATACCCTAAGAGTTCAGAATAAAATTGCTTGTAGATTCCGGCTACTTCCATGAGTAAAATAGTTTAATGGCTTTTCGTGCCGTACCAAGATGAAACAAGAGTAGAACGATTAAGACAAAGATAGCAACGGCCAAAATGGTATTCAGATATTGGGAAAAAATTAGAAAACCCCCGATCAGCGTTCCGACTGCCGCACCGATGTCGCGCCATGTTGCGTTCTCCGCGACTGCAGCTAAAGAATGAGAATCGCCTTTTGCAGCAGAACCCGGAGTGACCGCTGCGTTAATACTGTAAAATGTGAATACAATCACGGCACCCGTGCCGATCCATCCGGAAAGGATTACCACCAACCCCAATGCGACTAATGCCATCGAAATGTTAAAGACGCGATCAAGACCAATTCTATCCGCGATCCATCCTCCTGCTGGAGATAACGCAACAAGACAAATTCTTCTGTAACCTAGATAAAATGCTGCGAGCGATGTTGCCGTTACGATTGTAATACTTTCGCGGTAATGCAGGAACAATACCCCAAGGACAACGACTATAATGCCATCAATTAAAATTGCTGATACTAGTGTGATGGAATGTAAAGGTGATGGCCATCGAATATAATTTCTATTTTCCAAACCTTGTGTTTTGTCATTCACATTGGGCAATGAAATCGCGAAATATAAAGCCGGAGCCGATAGTGTGGCTAACAAATAAAATATTGTCTTCGCCTCGAAGTAGCTTAACAGAAGCGGTGCCACAAACAATGAAAGCATTGGCCCCGCTTCCTGTAAACTTCTGCTGATGCCAAGCGCGAAACCTTTTCGTTCTTGCTGAAGCGCATAACCAAGGGTTCCAATTCGCATTGCCGAAAAAGCAAGCCCCCACATAACCCTGAATGTCATCCAGGCGAGTATGCTCGTTGCCATCCCATATCCTACAGTGGATGTGATCGCCAAGGCAACAGCTAAAATCATGATCGAGCGAAGACCGTATTTTGCAAAAGCATGAACGAGTAAAGTGTTTGAAATAACCCGAATGAAACGATTGATTGAAAGAAGCAATCCAACCCAAATGACGGGCACACCTACCGAATCGAAATTGACCGGAAGAAACGGATACAAAAAGGCATCACCAAAGCTCGCGAATGCAAGTGCAAGCGCGGCAAATGCTGATGCCTTTGATCCATTATTCTTTGTCTCGCTCATCTACCCGCAACAGGTTGCCTTTGCTGTTGCCTCTTTTGGTTTTGCTTCAACGCCACAACATGCATTTCCTCCTATATTGCCACCAAGGTCTACACTGCAAACGCCTGTTTCCGGAAGGTCGAGCTCAACGTTGAGAGCTGCTTCCATGTCGCCATCCAATGCAGCAACAATCGAACGCACTTGTTCATATCCCGTTGCCATCAGGAAGGTTGGAGCACGTCCATAACTCTTGGAGCCTACGATATAAAAATTCTTTTCAGGTTGCCGAAGTTCTTTTTCACCATGTGGTCTCACAGTTCCACAGCTATGAATATTAGGATCGATCAGCGCTGCAATTTCATGAACGCTTTCGAGTGATGGATCAATGCTCAAACGGATCTCGCGAAGAAAAGAAAAATCCGGGCGTGAACCTGTATTGCTGATGATCTCATCGATTGGAGGCAAAGCAAATTTCTGATCACCCTGGAATCCAACTATCCTTAATCCTCCTTCCTTTTTAATGATTTGCTGAATCTGAAATGGAGTGTATACATTCACGCGATCGTTGTTCACCAATTCTTCGATCTTAATTCCCAACGCGCCCCGAGCTTCTAGTGCATCGTTTTCCTGACCTCCATAAACGTCACGAACATTTCTCTTTCTTAACACCCAATTGATCTCTGTGCTCGGATATTGGTCCTTCAGTTTGTCCAATTCAAGAATCGCATTGATTGAAGAATGACCACTGCCGACAACAAGCACACTTTTGTTTTTATAACGATTTGAATGTTGATCAAGAATATCTGGGATACCATAAAATACTCTCTCATGATTTTCAACTTCGCCAACAGCGTACACACCACCTGATCCGATTGGGTTCGGTGAATTCCATGTTCCCGTTGCATCGATGATTGCTTGGGCTTCGAACTGTTTTACTTCACCTTCCTGAAGTACCTGAATCACAAAGGGCAGTTCTTCTCTCCCGGAAGTTTTCATTTTATCGAGGTTCTTCCTTCCGACAGACAATACTTTAGAATTCAAAAAAGTATTACTCTGGATAAAAGGTAGTTCATAGAACGGCTTGAAATATTGATTGAACAGTTCACCTCCTGTCGGCAGTCCCTCATTATTTGGGCTTTGCCAATTGGTCTCATTCAAGAGTTGTCTCGCGGCCTTGTCGATGTTATATTTCCAGGGAGAAAATACTCGAATGTGTTTCCATGACTGAATATTTGATGCCACCGTTGCCCCGGCTTCAAATAATATAAATGAGATACCCCGCACTTTGAGTTGAGCGGCTGCCGCCAGTCCAACTGGACCGGCCCCTATAACGGCAACAGGGAGTGATTTTAATGATTCCATTGCATATTTGCGTTTCACCCTTAAAGACGGGCAAATAAAAAAAAGATGCAGATGCCGTGAATAAAAAGCAGGTATTGCGGATTGTTTTTGGGACTAATCCGTAAAAAACAGTCTCATTTTCGAATATTCAAGGGATGGGTTCTTAACACCCTGATGATGATAGGAATTCCAATCAACGAAGGAAACACGTAAAGGCCCCAAATCGGAAGCATCCTCCAGAACGGCAGATTCTTTCCGTTGTCGACATAAAAACCTGTGAGTAAAAGAACATAAGATAGCCCCATGCAAATAGTATGGAGACGCGTCCATCCACCTGATTTTACTTTGGACAATTTTCTACCCAGGAAGGTTAAACCGAAAGTTAGAAGTCCAATGATCAGTAGATTAATGTTGTGAGGCCATCTCATGAATGAGAGGATCAACACAGTCACAAATGAAAATGATATTGACCAGAAGTACACGCGACCATTTGCTCGATGCCGAGTTGAAGTTTTTTCGGAGAACATCGCCAAGATACCGCTGATAAAGGCGACAAGCGAAATTGCAATATGAACAACCACAAACGCCAGGAACACCGGATCGGTTGAAGGGACTGGGATTCCAAAGAGATTTGTTTGCTGTTGCATGCAATAAAGTTAACACACCAGGTTTCGAACTCCCTGGATTTAAGTGGGCAATTGAATTAATTCTCACTTCAAATGTGAGTTTAAAAGATTTAAATCGATCGGAAATTTTGCAAAAAAGGTTTACAAGAGCCTTTCATTTGATACTTCGTACAGCCGGATGTACTCTGTTCGGCAGAAGGACTTTGAATTGTTCGCAAACTAAATCTTGTCTTTGTCTCAATATTTCGAGAGAACGTCCTGGCAATTTCTTGAGCTTTTATCTTCGAACTTAAAGAAGCTTTACTTTGTTTGTAGGTCAGCTGAATCTCTGCTTCGAACAATGTTTTTTCATTTGTGACATTTATGTAAACGTTCCAGAAGTTACATCACCGATGAATTATAAAAATGCAATTGAGGCTAGGAAAAAAGGTTAGTAGCTCTTAAAATTCAAATAGCGGGACGGGGATTAACCGGGATTTTAGTTCGTGCGAATAGGAACTGATGCGAGTGCAGGCTTCATGCCCAATTGCTTCAATAGCCGCGCATGTCCTGCTATCGCGCCAATGAAAGTTTTTGAAGTCTTGTACGGCAAACCATATTCATGCGCCGTCGATTTTACTATGGAAGCGATCTTATCGTAATGCACATGGCAAATGTTTGGAAAGAGGTGATGCTCTATTTGAAAGTTAAGACCGCCGACATACCAGGAAAACCATTTGCTCTTATTTCCAAAATTCGTAGTAGTCATCAATTGATGCACCGCCCAGCTATTTTCGAGCGTTCTCATTTTATCAGGCAACGGAAACTCTGTTCCCTCGATAACGTGCGCGGGCTGGAAAATAATTGCCAGTATGAAGCCAGCGATATAATGCGTTGCGATGATTCCAATGAGAACCTGCCACCAAAGCAGCGATGTCAAAACTATTGGAAGCACGAAAACATATCCGACATAAAAAATCTTGGTCGCGAAAAGTATAGTCCATTCTTTAGAAACGTTGGCTTTCTGAGCTTTCACCATTCCATTCCGTTGATACTTATAGAGGCGCGAAAAATCTTTATAGAAAAGCCAGACAATTGTCATCAGACCATATAGGAACCATGCATAAATGAATTGATATTTATGCACCTTTTTCCAATCGGAATGTGGTGTTAAACGCAGTGCTCCCCGGGGACTTATATCTTCATCCTCTTCGTAAACATTAGTATACGAATGATGTAAAACGTTGTGCTGTACTTTCCAATTGAAAGCGTTGGCACCAATTAAATTCAAAGAGTATCCAATGAAATTATTGATGCGTTTGCTTTTTGTATAGGCACCATGGTTGGCGTCGTGCATTACTGATAGTCCAATACCTGCCAAGCCGAGTGCCATTATTACGACCAAGGATATTAGACCGAAAGGACCTGTTACTGTGCTGGTAAGGATTAATGTATAGGGGACGAAATAAAGAAGAAACATAAATACAGTCTTAATTACCATCTGGCTGTTTCCATGTCGTGCAATGTTATTGTTATTAAAATACTCGTTGACTCGCTTATTTAAGGTTGAAACAAAGTCCAGTTGAGTTTTTGCAAATTTTATTTTCCCCATTATAGATATAACCATTAGAAGCGTAATTGCGTTCACCGGCAACGCATAATAATGACTGTCGATTGATCGCAGTTTAATGATGACAAGAAAGCGTAAGGAGCCACGTCTTCATCAGTGAATGAATAATATGCCTTCCCTGTAATTTCATTTCTGGTCATTAAGGGAATGCAAACGCATTTTTACTTTCGTCACACTGTCGCTGAAGGTTTCCAACGTTTTTTACTTGCGAATCGATGATTTAGTTCTTGAGGCGCATGTGAACATTTGCTTTTGTTCTGCAAAGAGTCACATATCTTACCGGTGCTGAGCAAAAAATAAAATGGCAACGTCTTTGAAAATTGGACTGTTTAAAAATGGAAGACTTCAGTTCTTGACATTTGCATTTCGATACCTTTACTTTAATGACAAACTAAAGTAAAACTCTAATGCCCTACAGTACAAAACTTGCGGAGCGCGTAAGAATACATCTTGAGCGCATGGCAGATCTAAAGATCGAAGAAAAAGAGATGTTCAGGGGAC
>CBQWHS010000053.1:0-12379 GCA_967728665.1 uncultured Chryseosolibacter sp.
ATGGTTCATCCCAATGTATTAAAAAACTGCGGAGTTGATCCTGAGGAATTCACCGGCTTTGCATTCGGCATGGGGATTGAACGAGTAACCCAGCTGCGGTATCAGGTAAACGACCTGCGATTATATTCTGAAAATGATATTCGTTTCTTAAAGCAGTTTCATACTGAAGGAACCACGTGACAATCGATGCAATTAAAACTGTAGGCGTAGTTGGAGCCGGAACAATGGGCCAAGGAATCGCCCAAGTCTGTGCTAGTGCCGGCTTCAATGTTATTTTGTTTGATGTGTCAGAGTCTATTGTGTCACAGGGTATTCAATCCATAAAAAAAAATCTCGAGTCGCTAGCAGCTAAAAATAAAATAGACACCCGACAGGTTTCGGAGACTTTTTCACGGATCACAATTCAACATCATCTTCAAAATTTAAAAGCCGAATTGATCATCGAAGCAGTTGTCGAGAAGCTGGAGGTCAAGCAAAAATTGTTTGAGGAATTGGAAAAAGCCATTGTCTCTGATTGTGTGTTTACAAGTAACACTTCAAGTATTCCGATTACACAAATTGCTCAGACACTAAAAAATCCTGAGAGATTCGCCGGACTTCATTTTTTCAATCCTGCTCCAGTAATGAAACTTGTTGAAATCATAGACGGATCTTCAACCAGCGATGAGACGATGGGAATTTTAAAAGCGTTTTGTCTGAAACTTGGGAAGCAATCCGTAACTGCACAAGATTCGCCTGGATTTATCGTTAATCGTGTAGCGCGACATTATTATGTTGAATCCCTGAAATTATTGGAAGAGAATGTCGCCTCGGTAGAAGGCATTGACAAGCTAATGCGTGCGACCGGATTTAAAATGGGACCGTTCGAACTAATGGATTTAATTGGAGTTGATGTGAATTTCTCCGTGACGTCTTCGATGTATAATGCATTTCACCAGGATCCGAAATTCCGCCCAAATATAATTCAACAACAAAAAGTTAATGCCGGGCATCATGGAAGAAAAACAGGAAAGGGATTCTATGATTATGGTAAAACATAAAAGGTTTTTTGTTTTCCTAGGTCTTTTGGTTTTAAGTCTTAAGTTCGATGCTTGCTCGCCGGATCTTTCTGATGCATCAATACCCTTTCAACCTTTCACGCCAATTCAAATAAATCTAAATCTTCCGGAATACAATTCGCTTCGAACAATTGGCGGTTACAAATACATTGACGGTGGCGTGCGAGGAATTATTATCTATCATAAATCAAACACTGAGTACCTCGCCTTCGAACGCAATTGCTCCTATCATCCAAATGACGCATGCGCTACTGTGGAAGTGCATATCTCGACGCTGTACATGCTTGATCCTTGCTGTAACTCAATTTTTGATTATTCTGGAAATCCGACCGGAGGCCCTGCATGGAGACCGCTACGACAATATGAGGCCTTGCTATCGGGAACTAATCTTACTATTACTGATACGATCCTTTAACATTCAAATCAGCTTCTCAATAATTCCGTCCACGCTAATTCCTTCGGCTTCTGCTTTGAAGTTGCGAACGATTCGGTGGCGCAACACAGGTTTTGCAATGGCTTGAACATCTTCGATGTCAGGAGAATATTTTCCGCTTAACAAGGCGTTACATTTCGCTCCCATCACCAGGTATTGAGAAGCTCGTGGACCTGCTCCCCATTCGAGATAATCTTTTGCAATTGCAGAACCACCCTCTACGCCGGGCCGCGTTTTGTTAGCAAGCGTAACGGCATATTCGATGACATTATCCGGAACAGGAACTCGTCTTACCAAATGCTGGTAGTAGCTGATCTCTTCGCCAGTTAAAATTTTATTGACTTGCCTTGTCTCATCGGAGGTCGTGTTCTTCACAACTTCAACTTCGTGTTTGAAAGATGGATATGTCAACAAAATATTAAACATGAAACGATCGAGCTGAGCTTCCGGCAATGGATAGGTTCCCTCCTGCTCGATCGGGTTTTGGGTTGCTAAAACAAAAAATGGTCTTGGTAATTCGTAGCGCTGACCAGCAATTGTCACCGCATATTCCTGCATGGATTCAAGTAACGCAGCTTGAGTTTTTGGAGGAGTACGGTTGATCTCATCAGCAAGAATTATGTTGGCGAAGATGGGACCCTTCACAAACTTAAAATTTCTTTCCTTGTCCATCGTCTCCGCTCCAACAATATCCGATGGCATCAGGTCAGGAGTAAATTGAATCCTTTTAAAACTAAGTTCGAGTGAGGTGGCAATGGTCTGCACGAGTAACGTCTTCGCTAAACCAGGAACTCCAATCAGCAAAGAGTGACCATGGCAAAAAATAGCGGTGAGTACTTGTCGTACTACTTCATCTTGACCAATGACAACTTTAGAAATTTCTGATTTTAATTTTTGATACGAGCTTGCCATCGCATTGGCAGCCTCCACATCCGAAGCGAATTTTGTCATGTCTTAAATTTTCTTCTTACTCGATTTATTCAACAACTAAATAACGGATAACTTAATGCTGTACCCGTTCCACTTTTGTAATAAAATATTTGGTATCCCCCCGCCAGGGGAATGTTGTATAGCGTTTCACGTAATGAAGATTTACCCGCTCCCCGGTAAGGGCAACTGCCTCTAATTCCCGGATCACATCTTTATCACTTCCCTCCACTGAAAAATCAAACGACTCCATCAACGGACTGGCATTTTTTAGCCCACCAAATGTCTGAAGATTCAACTGTCCTTCGTAGGTTTTGAACAGCATTCCTTTTTTGCTGATCCGAAGAACGTTGCCAGCCCTCACCCCTTCATCATAAATTCCCCAATACATAAAGCTGAAAAAAGTGATACCGACAATAAGAATTGTGATCAACAGAATGCGAAAAACCTTTTTTGTGGTTTTCTTGACCTTGAATCCAAAGCTTTCGTTTTCCATAATTTGCCTAGCCTTCGAAATTAGTAAAACCCTGTGCAATTCGGGCACCGTTTAAAAACAAAAAAGCCGGACTTAAACCCGGCGTTATGGAATTTCTCGTTCTTTAAACAGTCATTATTTCAACTTCTTTTCTCTTCATCAACGCATCAATTTTTGCGATATAGTCATCTGTTAATCGCTGAACTTGCTCTTCCGCATTTTTAATATCGTCTTCAGAAACGCCTTTCACTTTTTTTAATTCCTCATTGGTTTCCTTCCGAATTGTGCGCACACTCACTTTCCCATGCTCACATTCGTTTCCGACCTGTTTCACTAATTGCTTGCGTCTCTCTTCCGTCAGCATCGGAATATTGATGATTACTTGCTGGCCATCGTTCTGTGGATTCAACCCAAGGTTAGCATTCTGAATTGACTTTTCAATTTCATGAATGAGCGATTTTTCCCAAGGCTTAATAAAGATTGTTCTTGCATCGGGCGTGGTCATTGATGATACCTGATTTAATGGAGACATCGCTCCATAATAGGAGACCATTATTCCATCGAGCATTGCCGGATTTGCTTTTCCAGCCCTGATTTTTGTAAGCTCCGTTCCGACGTGAACGAGCGCTTTGTTCATCAGGTCCTTCGCTTCGTCCAGATACATTTGCAGTTCGTCCATATGCAAAATTATTTGGGGGTAGTTTGAATTATTAACTGATTAGCGTTCCTGCTTCTCCTCCGTTTACCACTGTGAGCAAATTGCCCTTCTTGTTCATATCAAAAACAATAATCGGAAGTTTATTCTCCATACACAACGTAAAGGCTGTCATGTCCATTATGTTGAGATTCTTTTCATACGCCTCTTGGAAAGATAACGTCTTGTATCGCGTGGCCGTGGGCACTTTTTCAGGATCTGCTGAATACACACCGTCTACCCTTGTTCCTTTCAACACCACGTTTGACTGAGTTTCAATGGCTCGCAGACTTGCCGTAGAATCAGTTGTGAAGTATGGATTTCCAATACCGGCACCAAAAATTACAATCCTTCCTTTTTCAAGATGGCGAATCGCGCGTCTGCGAATAAACGGTTCACAAACCTGTTCCATTTTTATACCGGCCATAAGGCGTGTGTACAAACCGTGGCGTTCAAGGGCGCTTTGCAACGCCATTCCATTTATCACTGTTGCCAGCATGCCCATGTAGTCGCCTTGCACCCGGTCGATTCCAAGTGTTTCAGCCTGGCCCCCTCTGAAAATATTTCCTCCACCAATCACAATGGCAATCTCCACACCTTTTTCCCTTACTGCCTTTATCTCATCACAATATTGTTCCAAAACCAGTGGGTCAAGGTTCGTTGTTTTGTTACGACCTTGAAGGGCCTCACCACTAAGTTTTAAAAGGATGCGTTTGTATTTCATGGGCAGTTTATTCGTTTCGAAAAATCCAGCAAATATAGGGAAGTAATAAAAATAGGAGTGCCTAAAACTCGATCAATACTTGATTTTTTTCAACACTGTCTCCTTTTTTGATCTTTAAAGATTTTACCGTACCCTCGCCCGGAGACTTAATAATATTTTCCATTTTCATCGCTTCAAGGATCAGCAACGGATCTCCGGTTTTTACGGAATCTCCGGTTTTTACTTTAAGGTCGATAATTAAACCTGGCATAGGAGCCTTAATATTATTCACCTTACCAATGTTGCTGTTGTTCATTCCCATTTTTTCCAACAGCAAATCAAACTTATCCTTCACATCCACGGTGTAGATTCTTCCGTTGATCTTGATTTGAAAAGATTTAGTTGCGAGTTCTGTTTTGACAACTTCCGCGCTATAGCTTTTCTGATCATAGATAATATGAAAATAGCCATCGGCAATTTTTACCAGGTCCCAATTCACGGGCTGGCCATTCACCAAAAAATTATTTTCATTGGGAATGATCTCAAAGGTTTTTGAATTGACGGATGCTTTAAACATAAGGTCAAATTGACGGACGCAAAATGCAAATAAAACCCTGATAATGAACAAAGGAGCACAGGAGAATTAAGATTCATCCGATGTTAATTTGATTTTGAAAGGAATTAGGATATACCTTTGTGATGTCATCAGCGAGTGCTGGTGATTAGGGGTGCCTCAAAAAATAACGGGCTGAGATTATACCCAATGAACCTGATGCCGGTAATGCGGCCGAAGGGAAGGCAGTCCCGACTTATGGTCGGGAAGGTTAAACGTAAGCAGCACATTCCCCTGTGTGTTGCGGTTTAAACCAATTTAAAAATCATGTTAAAAATTATTTTCGCTGTGGCGACTTTCGCTTTGCCACTCATGAGTGTTGCTCAATTTTCCCTTTCGGGGAATGTTCGCGACTCAAAAAACAATCGACCTCTGCCGGGAGCAGTCATTCGCCTGGATCAGACTAACCTGGGAACCGCTTCGGATGAATTCGGGCAATTCAGATTATCCGGCATCAAGGCTGGCGATTACAATGTTCGTGTTTCACTGCTTGGCTTTGCGGAGAAAACCATGAAAATTTCGGTCACCGAAAACTCGACATTGGAATTTTCACTTGATGAAACCTCGATCATCACCGATGCAGTTGTAATCAGCGCTACACGAGCCACTGACAAAACGCCGACAACTCACACAACCTTGACGAAAGATAAAATTCAACGGCAAAATTTCGGTCAGGACCTTCCGTTCTTGCTAAACTGGACGCCATCCGTAGTCACGACTTCAGATGCAGGAAATGGAATTGGTTATACCGGAATCAGAATCCGTGGAAGCGATGCCACACGCGTGAACGTTACCATCAACGGAATTCCTTACAACGACAGCGAATCACTCGGCACATATTGGGTTGATATTCCAGACATTGCCTCATCATCACAGAGCATACAAATTCAGCGCGGAGTAGGAACCTCAACAAATGGTGCAGGTGCATTCGGTGCATCAATCAATGTTCAGACCAATCAGCGCAGAGATGATCCATATGTTGATGTGATGAATTCATTCGGATCATTTAATTCTCGAAGACACACGGTGAATTTTGGAACTGGGTTGCTTAACGACCACTTTGTCTTCGATGGCCGTCTATCCAAAATTTCTTCTGATGGATTTATTGATCGCGCGTCATCAGACTTGCAATCGTATTATTTCTCCGGTGGATTTTACACTAAAAAATCACTGTTGAAGTTCGTGATGTTTGGCGGCAAGGAACGAACCTATCAGGCCTGGTACGGTGTGCCTCAATCCAGGTTGAACAACGACACCGAAGCAATGATGACGACAGCGCTCAATGAATATTGGAATGAGGCGCAAACCGCGAATCTTTTAAACTCAAACAGCAGAACTTTCAATCCATACACGTATAAAAATCAGGTAGATGATTACAAACAGGATCATTATCAACTGCATTTCTCACATCAATTTAGCTCGGTAGTAAATCTCAACACAGCGTTGCATTACACACCAGGCAAAGGTTACTATGAAGAGTATCGTCTCGGAGAAACGTTAACCAACTATGGCATCGCTCCAGTAACAATTGGTGACTCTGTGGTTACGAACAGTGATTTAATCCGGAGACGTTGGCTCGACAATAAATTTTATGGAGTTACATATTCGTTAAACATCGACAAGGATAAGTGGAATGTAATTTTTGGCGGAGCATGGAACCGTTACGATGGCGACCACTTTGGGCAAGTAATCTGGTCGCAAGTTTCCCCTGTGCCAACCGAGTATCAATATTATCTGAACAATGGTGATAAAAGGGATTTCAACACCTATTTAAAAGCGAACTATCAGATCAGCGAGACATTAAATGGATATGTCGATTTGCAATACCGGAAGATCTCCTATGTCGCGAAAGGAACAGAAAACAAACTCAACACATTGGCGATTGATCAAACATTTAATTTCTTCAATCCAAAATTTGGTCTGACGTACGCACCGTCAGCGAAGACTCAATTCTACTCTTCATTTGGAATAGGCAATCACGAGCCAGTTCGTGAGGACTTTGTCGATAACCCGGGTAAAATACCATCGCATGAAACTTTGCGTAACGTTGAGATCGGTTATCGCGGCAAGGGAACCCGCCACACATTTCATGTCAATTATTATTTGATGGATTACAAAAATCAACTTGTGCTCACGGGGAAACTTAACGACGTGGGCGCCTCTGTCCGGACGAATGTTCCAAAAAGTTATCGAACAGGAATCGAACTCGAGGGCTTGTTTAAAATCGGCAATAAAGTGCAGTGGAACGCAAACCTGACGTTGAGCAAAAATAAAATTCAAAATTTCACAGAAGTACTTTATGATTATGGCGCGAACTTCGATGAATACAACGTGGTTGAGCGAAAGTATTCCAATACGGATATTTCATTTTCACCAAACGTAATCGCAGGCTCAGGACTTTCATTTTTTCCGTTTGCCAATGCCGAGCTAACACTCTTGTCTAAATACGTGGGCAAGCAGTACCTGGACAATACCTCGAATAACAAACGAAGCATAGAAGCATATTTCGTGAACGATATTCGCCTGGGTTATTCCATTAAGCCGCAGTTTATGCGCGAGATAAATTTCAGTGTGCTGTTGAATAATGTTCTCAACAAAAAATATCAGTCAAATGGTTATACGTGGGGATATCTTGGCGGTGCAGCAGAATACAGAGAAAATTATTACTATCCTCAGGCTGGAACAAATGTGATGGCCATGGTCACGCTTAAATTTTAAGTTCTATTTCAGAGTTTCGAGCAGGGCACTCACTTGAGCATTTTTCTTAACTTGCGCTCGATGAGTGCCCTTTCTTTTCCAAAGAAATTTGTTGTGTCATTTTTGCGACTGACGCGCGTTGGAAATTTATTCATCCTGGCGTTGTCACAATATTTCACAGCGATGATGCTCATCCGATTCGAAAACGTTTCCGATTTTCGATTTTTTCTACTGGTCCTCAGCACTGTCATCATTGCTGCTGCCGGCTACATCATCAATGATTATTATGACATCAAAATTGATCTTGTAAACAAACCTGAACGAGTTGTTATCGGCCAGGGAATTACCAGGAGATATGCGATTTTGTTACATACGGTATTATCTGTGACCGGCGTTGCAATAGGAACATTTCTTAATTGGCGAATCGGCATTATCAATTTTAGTTCGGCTTTTTTTCTTTGGTGGTATTCTAACGATTTAAAACGCCAGCCGTTCATCGGAAATGTTGTGGTGTCGTTGTTGACTGCGCTAGCAATTTTGATTGTAGATGCTTGGTACAGAACAGGCAATCAACTGATATTCATTTATGCATCGTTTGCGTTTTTTATGACATTGATCCGTGAAATCATTAAGGATATGGAAGATTTAAAAGGTGACAACACGTTTGGCTGCCGAACTCTTCCGATTGTCTGGGGGCTGAGAAAAACGAAAAGTTTTATCTATGGAATTGTCTGCGTTTTTGCTTTCAGCATCGTTTTCCTCAACGCCTATTATGTAAAACTGCCCGTGAAATATTTCGTGGTGCTTCTTTTCATTCCGCTTTTAATTTTAATTGTTCGTCTTGTGCGAGCTGATACAAAAAAGGACTTCGGCTGGCTTAGTTCTTTCTGCAAACTAATTTTGCTGTTGGGCGTTTTGAGCATGGCGTTCGTAAAATAAAAATCACTTCCTTTGCTGACTCTTTAGTCCATGCCATCACATAAATTCAAGATTGCCATCTTAGCCTCCGGAAACGGATCAAATGCTGAAGCTATTATCAAATACTTCGCTACTCATCCCGAGATTTCTGTGGATTTGATCCTGACAAACAATCCGAATGCGTTCGTGATTGAGCGTGCAAAACAATTACGCGTTGATTGCCAAATCTTCACGCGTGAAGATTTTAAAGAATCGACAATCATTCTTCGTTCATTAAAGAATAAAAATATCACCCACATCGTGTTGGCCGGATTCCTTTGGTTGATACCGGAATATCTTATTAAAGCATTTCCATCGAAGATCATAAACATTCATCCTTCGCTTCTGCCGAAATTCGGTGGCAAAGGAATGTATGGATCCAAAGTGCATGAAGCGGTGAAGGTAGCAGGCGAAGTTGAAACCGGAATCACCATCCATGAAGTGAACGAACTCTATGATGAGGGTCGAATTCTTTTCCAGGGAAAATGCGAAGTGAAACCAACTTTTACTCCTGCCGACATTGCATCTTGTGTGCAACGGCTTGAATATGAAAATTATCCCCGTGTTATTGAAAAGTGGATTCTCCAATAAAAAATTACAACAGCTGCGCGTAGGCTCGTACTGGAAATGTGCCGGCTCCTTTGAATTTTGGTGGCACCGCGTTGAAGAGAAATCCTTTCAGCGGCAAACTATCCAAATTACATAGGTGTTCGCAAATCAAAATTTCAGATTTCAGAAGTGTGCTGTGCACAGGTCTTCTCTTTGTCCGGGTGTCATCAATATTGTGTGAATCAATTCCGACAAGTGCAGCCCTTTGGTCACGCAAGTACTCTGCAGCGTCCTCTGTAAGAAAAGAATGATTCTCGAAATATTTGTCTGTTCGCCAGTGTTCGTTCCAATTTGTATTTACTAAAACAGCTTTTCCAGTCACATCAAGGTTTTCAAAAAATCTCTTTCCGATTTCTATGCCTTTTCGATAATCGGCTTTGACAACGAGGGCAGGAATGTTAGCAAATTTATTCAACTCAATTTGACTTAAATCTTTTCCGTCTGCATAGCGATGAAACGGACAGTCAACATACGTTCCCGTGTTGGTTACCATTTCTATTTTTCCAATTTGAAATTCTGTTCCCGCCTCGTAGAAAGATTTTGAATTTTCGCGACTGAGGTAGTCACATATGACCGGTGCTGGCAAACCTTTGTATGTGATCATGCCATCTTCAATCACATGGCTGAGGTCAATCAATGTGTTCATGAAGTAGTTTTTTGTTGAGGAACGATAAGTTGGAAATCAGCAGCCTTGGGAAATTGGTCAAAAATATCACGTACAAACAGATCTGGAACGGCTAGCTTGCGTTTGGTCAAATCAATCCAGGCACCGTCTACATTTAAAATTGCCGCGAGCGTGTTGTCTTCCTTTAAAAATTGATGTCTCAAACTCCAGCGGCCGAAATCTTCTGTCGCTTTCGTAAGTTCAACAGTTAACCTGATGCGATCCTCAAAAACAATTTCGCGTTTAAAGATTGCCTCTTCACGAAAGAGAATTGGGCCAATCATTAACGCTTCAAGTTTTTTGGTGCTCAATCCACCTTCAGTTAATACGTGCATTCTCATTGTTGCTGCATAATCATAATATACTGAATGTCGCAAATGCCTATTTGCATCAATGTCTGCCCAACGAACCTGAATTTTTTCTGTAAAAGTCGTCATATCAATTCTTTTATTGCGTCAATATTATGAAATCCAAAAGACAAACATGAAGTCGTTTAAAACAAATCTCATCGGTAGCGTACTTCGTCTATTCTGTTTACTTTCGTCCGTTCTAAAGTGAATCAGCAAAACGCCCAATGACCGCCAACGATGCCATTCAATTAATTACTGGTGCAGTTCAACGTAATAGTTTGTCCCAACGCTGGGCCGATCTCGGTGCCGGCACTGGAACCTTTACAAGTGCGCTTTCATCGCTGCTCACAACCGGAAGCACTATCTACGCGATTGACGCTGACGAATCAGCGCTTTCCGATATACGTTTACAAAACAAAAATGTTAAACTCATTTCACAGATAAAGAATTTCGAAATGGGAATTGAGGATTTGCCGTTCCTCGATGGTATCCTCCTTGCAAATTCACTTCACTACCTGGAAGAGCAGGATCGGTTTTTAGAAAAGATAAAGACACAACTGAAGCCCGCCGGAGTTGTGGTGATTGTGGAGTATGATAAACATCCCGGAAATAAATGGGTCCCGTTTCCGTTGTCATACAATCATCTTGTTCGTATGGCCGAACATTCTGGTTATCGTGAAGTTAAGAAGATCAGTGAACGCCCATCATCGTTCGGAAATATTAACATGTATTGCGCGGTGTTGAAAAAGTGACTTCGCATCTTGCTCAAACGTTTATCTCACGCGGGCTTACTACATTTATGATATAAACCCCACCAGGAAGATGAGAAGTCCGTCGTGTATTTTAACCACCTTCTTGTTTCTTTCATTCCATTTTTGGTCCCTTGCGCAGTCATCACGGGTGGAAAACGGAAATTTATTTTATGATTCGATCGCTGCCATGGTTGAGAATGGTAAAGAACATCGCGCGCTGGCTCTTCTTGAAAATCGCATGCGGAGTTTGCACCTCAAGACTGTGGAGTCAGGACGCATGTATGAATTGTTCGGAGAGATTTATGAGATCAATGGCTTCAACGAACGAGCACTTGAATATTTTAGAAAGGCATATGTGCTCGCAACAGAGCAAGAAGTAAAAGCACGAGCTGCCACAGGAATCGCAAACGCACTAATAACTGCAGGAAGTTTCGACTCTGTTACATATTACATCGATGCAAGTTTGCGATTAGACAAAAATCTCCGGAATGAAACTTTAAACAAGTTAGCACTAGGTCGCATCTGGCAAAGTAAAAATATCATTGAGAAATCGCTGCATGAATGGCAATCTGCAAGAGAGCTGGCAAAACAACTTGGCGACAGCCGACTTCAGGCAATGGCGCTGGCAGGGATGGCAAGCGCTTTATTCAGTTACGATCCCGGAATGAAACGCGTCCTGCAGTTCTTAACAGAATCAAATTCACTTTGCGACTCGGTGAAGCATGCTAATATCATCGCTCGAAATTTTGTACGTCTCGCCAATGCATTTATGGTGCTTGGCGATACAAAGCAAGCTGAACGATTTCTCAATCGTGCAAAACCGATAATGGAATTGACGGACAATCCGTCATTAAAAAGCTACGTGCTATCCTCTTTTGCGATTCTGAAAAGCGAACAAGGTGACATTGAAAGTGCCTTGGCATATTCACGCGAGCCACTGCGAATCAAACGTCAACTCGGACAACTAAAACAGGTGCAAAATGACTTGCTGAACATTTCTGAATGGCAGACTGAATTGAAACAATACCAACAAGCGAAAATGACAATGGAAGATGGCATCGAAACAAGTAAGTCGCTCGGTGATTTCGTTTATCTCGGATACTTTTACTCACGAATATCAACGTTGGATTCCATCACTGGTAATTATCCTTCAGCTTACTCTAATCTAAGGCGTTCAATTTTTTATAAAGACAGCGCAGAGTCACTTAAACGCTTTCGTGCTGTAGAAGAAGTGAGAGAGAAATACGAGAGCGAACAAAAAGAAAAATTGTTGGCAGAACAAGAAGTAGAAATTGAACGTCAAAAACTTTTGCAAGTGACATTTATTGCTGCCGCTTTCATTGTTATTCTGCTGCTTATTGTTTTGATCATTGTATTAAGAAGTCGTCACCGAAAAAAATTGCAGGAAGAGAAAGAAGAACAATATCGATTGCAACTTGAAGCGATT
>CBQWHS010000054.1:0-12093 GCA_967728665.1 uncultured Chryseosolibacter sp.
GAACACCGGTCTGCCTTCGCAATTTGAGTTTGCGGGTGTATTCCATTTAAACCATACAATCTGGTTTGGGGGAACATACAAGCAAGAGTTCGGTATCTCCGGGGTGGGTGGTATCAAATTGAAAAACTTTTTTGCAATCGGGGCCGCTTACAGTCTCAAGAATACTGGTATTAATGAACTGAATAGTTCGTCCTTTGAAATAAATCTTAGCTATCTGCTTGGCAAACGTAAGCGTGGCGTGCACGCCTATTCTTTTGTGAACACGGAACGGGAGAAAGAGAAAAAACGTCCGACCGCAAGCGATGCAGTTGCTGCAGCCCGAAGGCAGGAAGAAATCAACAAACAAAAACAACTCGCAGCCAACAACAAGCAAAAGGCGGCAGAGGCGGCAAAACTTCAACAAGAGAAACAGGCTATCGCGAAAGCGGAGGCAGCGAAGCAAAAAACTGAATCCAAGAAGGATCCGATAGTTAACAAAACACCGGTAAAGACAGATCCGGTGATCGCAAAGAAAGATCCCGTAGTTGTCAAACAGGATCCTCCAAAAAAAGACCCGGTGGTAACTCAAAATACAACGGCTAAGAAGGACTCAACAACTGCCAGTCATGTCGGCAGGCCTCGCTTCGGTCAGGAGATGGATGTAAAAACTCCGGATATGGAAGTCACTCATGAACAGGAGCAAGAAGTTCTTAAACGACTCGAGGCACATGCTGAAAATCCAACGGAGCATCATGGGGAGGATCCAAATTTCCACCCGAATGCGGAACGACATGAATTTGTGAAACGTGGAAATCACGCGCAAGAATTGGATGTGGCGGATTACGTAATCGGTGGTGTATTCAAGGCGGATGGAAACGCTAAGCATTTTGCTGACGGACTTAATAAGTTAGGGTTTAAAGCTGACTACGGACACTTGACTGAAAAGAACCTCTGGTATGTTTACCTGATCCAGACCGATGACCTTGATAAAGCTCGGGCGGAACGCGAACGGGTTCGTAAAATGAAATTGTTGAAAGATGCGTGGTTACTCACCGTACATCATTAATTGTATGAAAAGCAGATTACTACTTTCCATTGTATTGTTGGCAACATCTACATTCGTATTTGGGCAAGTGCCTTCAATTCAAAACATATCGCCTAAATCTACTTTTTCGAATGACACGATAATTATTACCGGATCCGGCTTCAATGCCGGTGGTGCAAATATGGATGTGTGGTTCGGATCGGTGAAGGGAACTGTGTTGGCTAGCTCGTCAGATTTTGCATTGGAAGTAAAAGTTCCGGCAGAAGCCAAACTTGCAAACGTGGAGGTGATCAACAAAACTTCATTTCTCTCTGCGAAATCAGATGTGAAGTTCATGCCTTCCTTAAAGACAGAAACGTTCAGTGTATCAAAGTTTGGCGCACCACTTTCTTTTACAGCACAACAGGAGTTGTGGGATTTCTGCGTATGCGATTTGAATATGGACGGAAAACCCGATGTAGCCACCACAAAATTTGCACGTCCGAGTTCGCCTTTTCTTGCGGCAACTGACTTGATGATATTACAAAACACCACCGCCTCCCTTGGTGGCACGCTGACCTTTAACAAACTCGATAAAACAAATCTTCCTGTACTAAATCTAAATTTTGCCACAGACAATATTCAGTGTGGAGATTTGAATGGAGATGGTAAACCAGAAATGGTCGTAGCACGAGGAAGTGCTCCAAGAAATCAACTCTATGTTTTTCGTAATACAACGTCAGGAACAACACTAAGCTTTGCCGCAGCAACAGGGTTTCTTCTTGACATAAACCACGATGCTACACGTATCGCTTTGCGCGATCTGAATAAAGATGGAAAGCCGGAAATTATTGTCACTGCAGCCAATGTTGACTTATTCTACATTTTTGTAAATCAAAGTTCTGGTGGAACATTGTCTTTTGCAACAACACCCATTAAAATTGACCTCGATCCAACCACAAGTACTTTACGAACCTATGACGTTGAAGTTCAGGATTTCAGCGGTGATGGTTTACCTGATATTATGATCAACAGGTTCCAGGAAGAGAGCTTATATTTCTTCAAGAACACCAGCGCGGGAACTGTAAGTTTTGCAGCTCCTACAATTCTGACAACTCCCATAAACCGGAAATTTAATCGCCCCGTAACAGCTGACTTCAACAACGATGGCAAACTTGACGTAATGATCACCACGTCATCTACAATTGCTGCCGATCAGATTTCTGCGTTGTATCTCAACACAAGCTCGGGCGGAAATATTTCTTTTACACCCGATGCTTCCGCGATCAATTTTCCAACATCGTCCGATGCCTGGGGTGTCGATGCCTCAGATCTCAATGGAGACAAGTTCCCGGACATTGTCATTGCAGCAAAAGAAGGGAAGGAAGTAAATATCTACACGCACAACGGAACCACCAGTCCTCCAACCTTTTCATCGAAACAAATTATCTCAACTGCCTGGGCGATGCGTAATCTCAAAGTCAGTGACATGGACGGCGATGGGAAACCTGACATTTTATACACTGGGTTCAATACATCCACTGGAACGACTGCATTAGAAATTCTGCGAAACAACCATTGTCATCAACCGGATATTTTGAACACAGAGCCTCTCGTTGTTTGTAACGGTCAAAGCCTGGTGCTCAAAACACAACAAGCTAACGCAGCCTCATACGCTTGGACAAAAGATGGTGTAAGTGTAGGAACGAATAGTCCGTTCTTCACGATCTCTGCTACCAGCTCAGCTGCAGCCGGAAATTATAAAGTGACCGTAACCACGCCCGGCGGATGTTCTTTATCGGATGCCGTAGACGTGACTTATAATGCAACGGCCTTTACGGCAGATCCAACGATCACAACCAATTCTCCACTCTGCGTAGGTGCGACTCTAAATGTATCCACTCCTACCGCTGGTTCTGCTTTTACATGGACCAAGCCGGATGGCTCGACGGTGAGCACTCAAAATTTTAGCATGACTGCAACACTTGCTGATGCAGGTATTTATTCATTACAAGTCACGGCCAATGGATGTAAGAGTGACGTTGTCACAAAACGCATCGACGTTGCCAACCTTGCCAACTTTACGATCTCCTCAACTCCTGTCAACAATACAGTATGTACTGGAAACCCAGTCTCGCTTTCTGTGAGTAATCTCGCAAATCATACTTATCAATGGCGAAAGGATGGAGCCGATATTACTTCCGGAGCAACGTCAGCAAGTTTTCCAGCATCGGTTGAAGGTTCTTACACTGTAAAAGTCAGGAACACAACACTCAATTGCGAAACCGAAACTTCTGCTGTAACGGTTACAATTTTGACAGCCCCTGTGGCGGATTATACAGTTAAGGCTGCAGCTTGCACCAGCGAGCCATTGACTTTTACAAACACTTCGACAACGGATAGCAGAGCAACACCTGTTTATAGCTGGACTTTCGGAGATGGTAATTCTTCCACGCAAGTGAGCCCTGTAAAAAGTTATGTGACGGCACAAACGTTTACCTCTTCAATGACGGTGTCCTATTCCGGAGTCACTGGTTGTTCAAGCACGGCGTCCAAACCAATTGCGATAACTACCAGTGTCCAACCCGTGATCACGAGTTCAAAAGTTAGTCTCTGCCCAGATAGCACCGCAAATCTTTCAATCACCGGAACTTTTGCAACGGTGGTCTGGAGTAATGCAGCGACAGCAAATACAACAACAGTTACAGGACCCGGAAGTTATACTGTAACAACAACTGATCAATCCGGTTGTCCTGGCACCGCAACAAAAGTAATAGACGCTTTATTATTCCCAGATCTCACAGCGACAGCCAGCCCTACGAAAATTCCTGCCGGTTCGACCTCGCAATTATTTGCCGATGTTACCAATGCAAATGGAGCCACAGTCACATACAGCTGGTTGCCCATAGAATCCTTAAATAATTCAGCAATTAACAATCCTATCGCTGCTCCTTCGCAAACAACCACCTATATTGTCACAGGATTGATAAAGGACAACTGCCCGAACACGGCAGAGGTCATTGTCACGGTTGAGGGCACACTTGGGTTTCCGCTCACCTTTTCACCAAATGGTGATGGGTTTTATGATGTCTGGGACATCAGAGCACAGGATAAACCTGATTGTACCCTCAGCATCTTTGATGGCAAAGGAAGAAGGGTGTTTGAAGGTAAAGGCCAAAACTGGAACGGCACATACCAAGGCAGTGAAGTGCCAGTTGGTACCTATTATTATGTCTACGGTTGTCCTGCCGAAAAGCCGGTGACCGGCAGTGTGCTCGTCATCCGTTAAATGCCGTTTTCCTGCCGTTAAACGTCCGGTTACTACTTCCTTATAAGTAGAACTTATACACATACTATATATACCTGAAGTCAAGAGCTATGAAACATTGTTTTATTCTGAAACAACGTACCCATCTAATCAAGTTTTCACTCGTTCTCTCATTTCTTTTTGCGGTGCAGTTCGGCTATGCCCAAACCATTGTCGACTGTAATCTCTCTGGAAACTGTGCCAATGCGCAATGCGCTACCCAGGAAAAGGGATGTAAATGCGCCGATGGCATTGATAATGACGGAGACGGCAAAATTGATAAAGCCGATTCTAACTGTGCTACCTACTATGGACTTTCGTTCGTAGGAGACGGTTCGGATTGTTCCATTGTTCCTCCTTCCGGTACAGATCCATTTGATTTGATCAATGCCCCAATAACCTCTGCTCAAAATACATCTGACACGCAGTCGAAAATATCCGTTGGTGACGTGGATGGTGATGGTATCCCGGATGCCGTAATTACTTCAAAATGGAACTCGGAGATGCGTGTTGTTGCAACAAGAGAGCCGCAAGCCGATGGAACAAAAGCTGGTGCTGTAAAGTCATCATTTAACCTTTCTGGTAATGCTGCTAATACAATGTTCTCCGATATTCCAAATAGCGGAGCATGCGCGCCCAGCCGTTTACTATTTGAGCATGAAAACATGATCGCTGATATCGATAAAGATGGTAAAGCGGAGATGTTTGGTGTTGTCAGTAACCGGGCTGGTAATCCCGAAACGCCTCCCACCTGCTTTTATCTTGTCGGATTCCAATATGCTTCCGGTACCTTAGTTGCACTTTGGAAGGCCGTGTCAATCGGCACGGATCGTCCCGGCGCAATAGGGATTGCCGATATGGACGGCGATGGGAAAGCAGAAATTTATCTCCGTGATCGCATCTATGCCGCAGAAACAGGGAAACTTATTGCGCAGGCAGGAGGCAATTGGGACTCGGATGTTGCAGCGGCCTCTGTAGCCGTAAACATCACAGGCGACACAAAAATGGAGCTTGTTACAGGTTCAAAAATATACAGTATTCCATCACTCACCGACCGAACCGGTGCTACTGTTGGGTCCCTGACACTTATTCCCGATGGAGATATGAACGTCTTTTCAACGGATAAGTATTACGTAAAACTAATGACGGATCCGGTTGAATATGGAACCGATACACACAGCTCCGTTTCAGTTGCGGACCTTGACAAGGACGGCTTCATTGACGTCGTATTATCGGGCGCGCTGAACTCTACGTCCGGTCAAACCTGCGTGTTTTATTGGAACTACGCGAAGAAAAGGGTAACCAGTTTTATTCCCCCTGATGCAAGTGATTTAAGTGGATGGTCTTGGGGAACCGGCCGGATCAACATTGGCGATGCAGATGGAGATGGTTATCCCAATTTATCATTCATCGCAGGCAATCGATTATGGTGTTTAAAGATTGATACCTCTACGGGAGTATTGTCGAATCAGTGGGCGAGTTATCGCACGATCAATGATTCACGTTCCGGTGTTCTTACAGTCACGATATACGATTTTGATAATGACGGAAAACCTGAATTGGTTTACCGCGACTCCCAGATCCTTGCTGTCATCGATGGCGCTACCGGTGTTGGTACGGAATGGTCTGCTGTATGTCAATCGCACACGTATACCGAAGGGCCTATCATAGCTGACGTGAACGGCGATGGCGGAACAGATATTTGCGTTCCATGTTATACCAGTAGCGTGGCAGGAACAGTTTCTTCGGTTTCCATTGATGCTGCGGGAAGTGGTTACACCACGGCTTCCGTTTCGTTTGTAGGTGGCGGTGGAACCGGGGCAACTGCAGATGTTACTCTTCAGAGTGGCAAGATTAAATCGATCAAAATTACAAATAGCGGAACTGGTTATGCATCGGAGCCAACCGTAGTTATAACTGGCAATGGAACAGGCGCGTCAGCAACCGCCACTATCTCTACTGGATCTTTCAGTGTGAACGATGGTTTGCAGCAACAAGCGTTGGGACAATTCAGATTGTATTATTCAGCAGCGAATGACTGGCTCCCAACGCGTAAGGTTTGGAACCAGCAAGGCTATTTTGTTGTCAATATTAAAGACAATCTCCAATTACCATTTCCTCAGTTAGATCAGAACCTCGTCTTTGGGACAGCAAATTGTCCGAATGGACTGCCCGGTCCTCAAATGCCAATGAACGTGTTCATGAATCAGGTTCCTTATCTGAGCGCGAATGGTTGTCCTGTGTTCCCCGCTCCTGACTTGGCCTATTACGGTGATAATCCAGATAACCCTGGTGTCGACGTAAATGGTGATGGAGTCTATACACCTGCGGTTGAGGTAGTCCCTCCTATTTGCGGTGATCTTGCAATCAATGCACGTTTTAATATTGTCAATAGTGGAGATCTATCGATCTCAACAAATATTCCGGTCAGTTTCTTTAAAGCCGATCCAACACTGGCAACGACAACTGCTGCCGACCTGTTACTAAGCACAACCATAAGCGTTGCAAACCTTGCTGTTGATGGAATTTATACAACACCGTATGTTACATTCAATGGAACGGGAGGAACATTCCGGCTTTATATTGTGCTTAACAACAATGGCGCAACACTGCCTATTGTTACGACTGCTCAATCAACGACGGAATGTCGACTTGACAATAATATTTATAGCGTAAACATCACGCCTGATCCATTCACAACCACAGCGGAAACGTTAACAGACAATTTGAAATGCGGAACCACAGGAGCAAATACAGGTTCGGTGCGTGCCCGGATTTATAAAGCTGGCGTAGAACAAACAGATTATAGTCCGTATGCTTTCCAGTGGTACACGGGGCCTACAACAAGTCCAGTGATCATCAACGGTGCTACAAACTATAACATGACGGGCCTTGCAGCGGGAACGTACACGGTCCGTGTAACGAATACGCAAAAAGGTTGCGTTGGCGTTTATGTTCAGACTGTAGTTGTGCTTAACGCTATTGATCCTAACGTCAGCATTGTTGCAACCGATCAAACGAAATGTACTCCTCCCGATGGAACGCTTACGGCAACGATCACAGACCCCGGTGGAAATACAGGTTTTACATTCAAATGGTACGACGTCGGTCTGAACTATCTCGGTATACAGGGATCCATTGCCACTAACATGGCTGCAGGTAACTATAAACTTGTGGTGGAGAAGAGCGGGTGTACGAAACAAGTTGACACTCCTCCAATCGGATCTCCGCCAATTCCGGATGCGCAGGCGAGTGTTTTGCAAAATGTAGTTGATTGTTCTAATCCGAATACCGGTTCAATCACGGCAGACGCCTATTTCAATCTTGCATTGCAGAATCCATCAGGTTATACATTCGATTGGTATTACTATAACAATGCTACCAGTACGCGCGGAAGTATTTTACCAGTGCAATATGGCACAGGACAAACACGAACCGCTCTTCCTGTTGGATATTACCAGGTAGAAGTGACCGATAATGTCACGAAGTGTAAGGCCAACACTGTACCGATTGTGCAGGTGACTTCACAAACTGTCGTCCCAACGGTGGCGATTTCACAAGTTGCTCCTCAAACATCGTGCGACCCAGCGCAGCCAAACGGTATCCTTACTGCAGTGGCCACGGCTTCAGGATTGGTCAGTCCAAATGATTTTACGTTCCAGTGGTTCAAAGGCGATAACACAATACTTCCAGCGTTAACCAGTGTGTCCGGTACAAAAGGAGAAACTATCAACCAGGTTGCCGGTGGCGGTGTCTACTACACCGTCAAAGTAACGACAGCTTTTAATTGTACTGCTACCAATAAATTTATTATTGCTGAAGATGTAGTGCAACCAGTTATCACGTTGACACCCACGCCAAACTCAATTTGTGATCCCGCAAATGCTACGAGCCAATATAATGGTGCGGTGACAGCAGTTGTGTCTTTCAAAGGAAGCAGCGTTACACTGCCGAATGCGAACTACAACTTTACTTGGTATAACGGTGCAACCACGTCAGATCCAACGATCACTGTTGCCGACAAGACGCTGGCAACACTTCCCAATTTGAACGGAGGTAGCTACACGGCGATTGTTGAAAATCTAAGCTTGCATTGCAAAGCAAATCCGGACACAAAAGTCGTTACGAACACGCAAGTTTTTCCGGTCATCACAACAGTACCGGTTGGTTCTACAAATTGTCCGGGTGGAACGCCTAACGGATCACTGCAAGTTACTGCGGTTACTCCGGCGGATACTTATAAATACAGATGGTTTGATCCATCGCTGGTGTTGCTCGCTGGTGAAACAACAGCCAACCTTACCGCAAAACAAGGTGGCGCCGGATTTAATTACACCGTGGAGGTTACACTGAACAGCACAGGATGTAAGAGCACGCTCGCAACCAACATCCCGGACAACAAAGCGTTACCTGTTCTAACACTTACACCAACAGATAACTCCATTTGTGATCCAGCATTGACTTACAATGGTGCGATTTCATCCACCGTTAATGATGTGAATTTTAAAGCTGGCCAAACTTATACCTATGCCTGGGCAACTGGAAATGATATGACCAGTGTGATTGGAGGACAAACAACTTCATCACTCACGCAACGGAATGGTGGATTCTATACCGCTACTATTAAGAACAATACACTGAATTGCACCTCGTCTCCGGTAACTACAGAGATTAAAAACAATCAGATTCTCCCAGCACTGTCAGCAACACCGAAGCCGTCAACAAACTGCCCAGGTGGCGCGGACAACGGTGGAGCTACCGTAACGGTAACGAATCCGGCGTTGAATACTTTCACATACCAGTGGTACAAAGGGAGTCTGATCACGGATCCGATCGTTGCTATCGCGAATGGCGGAAACACTGTAACGATTTCAAATCAGCAGGGAAATAAAAATTACATCGCGCAAGTGCGCAACACGCAGACCGGATGTACGAACACTTTCATTCAATTTGTGCCGGACAATAGTGTGGTGCCAGTGTTAACACTCGCGTCTTCGCCAAACTCTATTTGTGATGTAGCACTTGGTTACAACGGATCGATTTCGATGACGGGTCTTACCGACACGAATACATTAGCTGGAGATACATATACCTATACCTGGTCAACAGGCAACACAATGGCCAGCCCGATTGGAGGGCAAACAGGAGCCTCATTGCCTGGTCAGAATGGCGGAACCTACAGCGCAACAGTTAGAAATAATCGTCTGAATTGTACTTCAAACATTGTGACGATTGACATTCTGAATGCGCAGATATTACCTGCCCTTTCAGGAACACCGACACCTTCAACAAACTGCGTGGGTGGAGCAGACAACGGAGCAGCCGCAGTTGCCGTAACAAATGCAGGAACAAACACCTTCACCTACAACTGGTTTAAAGGAAGCTTGGTGACTGACCCTGCAGTGCCCGCGGCAAACGGAGGCACCACAACGACCATCACGGCTCAGGCTGGAGGGCAAAATTATATCGTGCGTGTGAAGAACAACCAGACTGGTTGTATAAATACGTTGGTACAGACCATTGCTAACAATAGCATTGTGCCGGTATTAACAGTTACCCCTTCACCGAATTCAATTTGTCTTGCATCGATTGGATATAATGGCGGTGCTACGCAAAATACTTTAACGGATCCAAATGCGATAGGCTCCGACACATACGCTTATGTCTGGTCAACGGGCAATACCATGGCCTCTCCGGTTACTCCTGCTCAAACGACTTCAACCTTAACGGGACAACCAGGGGGAACCTACTCGGTGACGGTAAAGAACAACAGGCTTAACTGTACTTCAAACCTGATCACATTCACCATCATCGACGCAAAAATATTACCTGCGTTGACAACAACACCTACTCCGGCTACTAACTGCCCGACTGGTGCGAACAACGGTGCGGCTACTGTAGTTATAGGCAATCCTTCCACTAACACATTTACACTCCAGTGGTATAAAGGAACATTGGTAACGGATCCGGTTGTTATAAATGCCAATGGCGGAAACACAAACACCATTACAGCACAACAAGGTGGGAAAGATTATCTGGTGAAAGTGGTGAACAACCAGACCGGTTGCGAAAACACTTCGGCTACTACAATCGCTGACAATAGCGTTGTTCCGGTATTGACGTTGACATCAACACCAAACTCAATCTGTAATGTCTCATTGGGATATAATGGTACTGCCTCTAAGTTAGGATTGACTGATACGAACAATCCTGGAACCGATACCTATACTTATGCATGGTCAACTGGCAATACAATGGGTTCGATTATCGGCACAGCGACTACTCAAACATTGAGTTCACAAAACGGAGGATTTTATACCGCCACTGTGACCAACAACAGATTAGGTTGTACTTCAAATCCGGTAACGGTAGAAATTCTCAACGCAAAAGTTCTTCCAGTATTAACCATCACTCCTACACCATCAACCAATTGCGTTGGTGGACAAGCAAATGGTACAATTGGTGTAACGGTCGATCCAACAGGCCATGGAACGAATACATTCAAGTATCAATGGTATACGGGTAATGCTGCCACTAGCGGACTCGAAGTGGCAAGTGCTCCAAACGGTGGAAACACTGCGAACATTATTCAAATGCAAGGCGGTTCCAATTACACCATTCAGGTTGAAGTAATTCAGACAGGATGTACAACAACTACTGTCCAGCCATTGGCCGACATCAGCGCAAATCCTTCATTTACATTGACGCCGGCAAACAATACACAATGCGTAACTCCTTATAATGGATCAGTAACGATTGGTGGATTGACTGATGCAAATAAACTTGTTAGTGATACGTACGAAATCAAATGGTTCCTGGGAGCAACGACTGCCGGAACATTGTTACAAACTGATGCGACGATCGCTCAGGGTGTAATGAATGGAACTGCATTGGCTACTTTGGACAACAGCAAATATACCGTTACAATCAAAAACAATAGACTTAACTGTACTTCAGGTGCGGTAACCGCCGAAGTGTTGGATGCATTAGTCATCCCCGCGATTACAACTGCAGTTACGAACTCCACAAACTGTACAGCTGTAGCACCAAATGGTTATGCGAATGTAACTGGCGTAGTTCCTGCCGATACTTATTTGTACAAGTGGTACATAGGCGCAAGCGTTGGCGCGGCTGGATCGGAGATCAACACCGGCACTGGCGACACTGACATTTCAGGACGACAAGGATCTGCAACAGCGCAGTTTACTGTAGAAGTGACAAGAACTACTACAGGCTGCGCAAGCACAAAGACGGTTTCAATTTTAGACGACAGCAAGTTGCCGATCATTACGGCATTAACATTTGCGCCAAATCAAAATTGCAGTGCACCGTTTAGTGGCTCAGCTGCATTCAATGCAGGCACACCATTTACTTATCGAGGCACAACAATCCCTGCATCCTATACAGGATTTGACATTGTTTGGTCAGGAGGTACGGTTGCCGGTGACAATGGTAGCATCTCTGCTCTCCCGGCAGGAAGTTATTCGGTAACTGTTACAGCGCGGGCAGCAAACACCGTCACAACCAATGACGACCAATGTACTTCTGCACCTGTTTCAGTCACCATCCTGGATGATCTGACGTATCCAGCCGTCACAATCACGAAAGTTGATCAGACATCATGTGACACCGGAGCACCAAATGGTTCGTTGACTGCCCTCGTTGGTGGTAGCACCGCGGGACACACTTTCCAATGGTTTAAAGGAATTGGAACGGCACCGGCAGATGACATTACCGAGGCAACCACCAATATCATCACAAGCAAAGCTAGTGATGACTATAC
>CBQWHS010000055.1:0-11903 GCA_967728665.1 uncultured Chryseosolibacter sp.
TAAGATTAGTAATCACAAACATCCTGGCCTTTGTAATCATTATTATTTCCCTCATGAAGGCAAATGGGCAAACACAAACAGACCTGATCAGTGGTACGTTTGTTAAAGCAGGTCTGGAGCCAGGACCCGAACACAAGCAATTGGAACCTCTAATTGGTCGCTGGATAAATGAGGGCGAAACAGTCGCTGCTCCTGGTTCGCCTTCCATGAGAATTGTAACAAGCGATGTTTTTGAATGGGCACCAGGCGGTTTCTTTGTCATTCATTATGCTTATGGAAAAGCTGGAAACTTTGATGGAGGAGCTGTTGAAATTATAGGCTACGATGAAACAAATAAAAAATACAAGAACTATTGTTTTGACAGTAGCGGCATTCTCACACAAGAAGAAGGAACCTTTGTGGATGGTAAATGGATTTTTGGCGGGAAGAATACTCGTTTCACTGGCGCTTTCACCGACAACGGAAAAACAATTACAGGTAAACATGAGCGAATCATTGACGGAAAGTGGACTCATGTGATGACCATTACCTTAAGGAAGGTAAAATAGCTCAGACGCTTAAAAACAAATTCTAACTTATAAACATTTGAAATTATGATAACAAAAATTTTTGTCAACATACCAATTTCCGACCTTAAACAATCCATGACTTTTTTCACTCAATTAGGCTTTACTTTTGAGATGAATTTCACCGACGATCACGCAGCGTGCATGAATTTGTCAGAAAGTATTTTTGTCATGCTGGTGACCCGCCCGCTCTTCAAAACTTTTACAACAAAACAAATCGCAGATGCGAAAGCAAATACCGAGGTGATTTTGGGATTGTCCGCAGACAGCAGGGAAAAGGTCGATGAAATAATTGCATCCGCGATAAAGGCTGGAGGGCAGATCACCAATCCGCCCGTGGATCAAGATTTCATGTATTCTCGAAGCTTTCACGATCTTGATGGTCACCAATGGGAAATAATTCATATGAATACTCCTGCATAAGGAAAACTGCCAAGTGATCTGGAATAACAGTGAGTCCACTCTGACTTTTAGAGATTGAGGCGAAGTGCAACAAGAAAACAGAACGCAATTAAGCTTAACTTCATTCGACAAAAAACTTGCGACAACTAACCAAACATTTCATGCAAAAAAAACCGGCCACACCTTCCGATGAAAAAGAACGCGAACTCATAATTACCAGAATTTTGAACGCGCCTCGAGCGCTGGTTTTTGAAGCATGGACCGATCCAACGCATGTTTCAAAATGGTGGGCGCCTAATGGATTCACAAATACCGTTCATGAAATGGACGTTCGCCCAGGTGGAATTTTTCGGTTCACAATGCATGGCCCCGACGGCGTAGATCAACCAAATGTCATTACGTATATAGAGGTTATAAAACCGAAACGCTTAAGATGGATTCATGGCACAGATATTCCTGACGCTCCCGGAGAAGCTGAGACAACTGTCGATTTCAAAGCGGACGGAACGAGGACGCATCTCACTATCCGTCTTGTATTTAAGACTAAAGAAGAACGCACGATGGTTGTTGAACAATATGGCGCACTTGAATCATCTCATCAGACAATTAATCGCCTCGAGGAGTACTTGAAAACATTGAATTAATTTCACAAACAGCGGTTTTTTCCCAGTGTTAATTTTGTTGCCGCCACGTAAACCAGGATTGCGCCCTAAGCGTTGCCCTGTTGAATGACAAGTCACTTATTTGTTTGTCATGGAAGCATAATGCCATAGTTGAATTTCCTTGAGCTTTTTTGCATTATGGTTTTCCATTTGACCAGTGAAAGATTTGAGTCTGCTATCTGCAATAGCCTTTTGCATATATTCGCAACGTAGAGTCATTTGTCAAAAACACTCATGAATCGATTTACTTTTATTTTCTGTTTTCTTTTTCTTTTCAAGGTAGCGTCTGTCCAATCTCAAGTCGAGGTAAAATCAAAATATATAGCCTCAGATTTATTCCCCGCTTCGTCCTTACTACCTGCAGGAAATAGTTATCGCTCTGCAAGTGGTGAGCCGGGACCGGCCTATTGGCAAAATCGTGCTGACTATAAAATCGATGTAAGTCTTGACGACGAAGCTGAAATAATAACAGGCATTGAAACGATTACATATTTTAATAACGGTCCAAATGAACTTTCATTTTTGTATTTGCAAATGGACCAGAATGTTTACAAGAAGCATTCGAGGGGACTCGACAGTAAATTGTTTTTGACCAGCAACCCACCGGAATCAAAATTCGAAGGAGGATTTGTCATTGAGTCTGTGATGATACAAAATTCCAACAGCACATCTCAAGAGGCAAAATATAACGTCAATGATACACGAATGAGAGTTGAACTCCATCAGCCTCTTTCTTCTGGCCAACGGACTTCATTTCAGATAAAGTATAGTTACAAATTCCCAAGAAATTTCAAGAATGCTGATTTCAATGTAAACCGCACCGATATATTGACCACTAAAAATGGCGACATCTATTCAGTCGCACAATGGTATCCACGGCTTTGTGTATTTGACGATGTCAGCGGATGGAACACGCTCCCTTATTTAGGCAATGGTGAGTTTTATCTGGAGTATGGAAATTTTGACATTAACATCACGCTCCCCTCGGCATATATCGTAGAAGCATCGGGCGATCTACTCAATCCCGAAGAAGTATTGACATCTAAACAATTCGAGCGCTGGACCAAAGCTAAGTCGTCTGATAGCAAAGTATTTATTCGTACTGTTGAAGAAGTGACTGAGCGAGCATCGAGACCTTCCAAACCTCTTTGCACCTGGAAATTCAAATTAAACTCTGCAAGAGATTTTGCATGGACCGCTTCGAAGTCATTTGTGTGGGAAGGGATCGGAATTACATTGCCCAGTGGAAAAAAGATACTGGGAAGTTCCGTATATCCACCGGAGTCTAAACTTGCAGAAAGCTGGGAGCGATCCGGAGAGTATATAAAATTTACACTGCAATATTTTTCAAAAAAATGGTATGAGTATCCTTACAATAAGGCGGCGAACGTTGCATCAAATTTGGACGGCATGGAGTATCCCGGCCTTGTGTTTTGTGCAGCAAAAGATAAAGGCAACATGTATTGGGCGGTCGTAAATCATGAACTGGGCCACACCTGGTTTCCAATGGTTGTTGGAAGTAACGAACGAAGATATGCCTGGATGGACGAGGGATTAAATGCCTTCATGGACAACATGGCGACTAAGGATTTTAATGGTGGTGAGTTTATTGGCTATCCTGAAATTGACATACCTGTGCAAGGCCTCTTCGCTGACTCGCTCCCTCCGATCATGACAAGACCGGACGTAATTCCGGGCAACGAAGTGTATACAGTTCAATATCAAAAAGTCGCATATTTGCTGACGCTCCTGAGAGAACACATTCTGGTCAAAGAACAATTTGATTTCGCGTTCAGAAATTATATCAGTAAGTGGGCTTATAAGCATCCAACGCCATGGGACTTTTTCAGCTGCATGAATAACTCAACAGGTGAAGACCTCGACTGGTTTTGGAAATCAATGTTTTTTGAAAACTATAAATTGGATCAGCGTCTAGCCAAAGTCACAAATCCTGCCAAAGGACAAACCGGAAAAGCATTAATTGTTGTTGAGAATATGGAGAAGGCAGCGATGCCGTTACTACTTGAAATCATCTTTGAAAACGGAACGAAAGAATTTCATAATTTTCCTGTGGAGATATGGGAACAAGGACCAACCTTTAAGTTTGTTCCTGATTCTGACGGCTCGATAAAGAAAGTTGTGATAGATCCAGTGGGTGCGTTTCCGGATATTAACGCTGGCAATAACAGTTGGGAAAATAAACGACCATAATTTAAAGAACATTCAGGGACCTACATTACGATTTTCCTTTAGCTCTTGTTTCAAATGAGTTGGGGAAAATCTGAAACCTGTCCGACATTTGTACGTGAATAATAGGATGGTATTGTCATCCGAATTGTTGATTCCTCTATTTAAAATTACAAAACATGAAAAAAAGAAAACTTGGAAATAGCGGGCTTGAAGTATCTGCGCTAGGCTTGGGTTGCATGGGACTAAATTTCGCCTATGGTCCGGAGACAAATAAAGAAGATGCCATTAAGTTACTCCGAAGAGCCTTCGAGCTCGGTATAAATTTCTTTGACACTGCCGAAGCTTATGGCCCGTTCAAAAATGAAGAGCTCCTGGGGGAAGCACTCGCTCCTATTCGTGATCAGGTTGTCATTGCAACAAAATTTGGATTTGAACAGGGAACCACGAGTCTCGGGCTAAACAGCAAACCTGAGAACATTCGTAATGTAACAAACGCAGCTCTGAAAAGATTAAGAACCGATTATGTTGATTTATTATATCAGCATCGTGTCGATCCAAATGTTCCGATTGAAGACGTAGCAGGGACTGTTAAAGAGTTGATCAAAGAAGGGAAAGTAAAATATTTTGGGATGTCTGAAGCGGGAGTTGACAGCATCAGGCGAGCGCATGCAGTACAACCTGTAACAGCTCTTCAAAGCGAATACTCTTTATGGTGGAGAGATCCTGAAAAGGAAATTTTCCCATTACTCGAAGAATTAGGAATCGGCTTTGTTCCCTTCAGTCCGCTTGGAAGAGGATTTCTGACCGGCGCGATAAATGCAAATACAAAGTTCGACAAGAACGATTTTCGGAACACAGTGCCACGATTTGCCGAAGAAAATCGAAAGGCGAACCAGCTTGTTGTTGACAAACTCAATGACTTCGCAAAAAGAAAAAATGCAACGTCCGCTCAGTTTGCCCTTGCGTGGGTACTGGCACAAAAGCCTTGGATCGTTCCCATACCTGGCACAACGAAAATCAATCGTCTCGAGGAAAATATAAAAGCGGAACAACTTACATTAACGAAGGAAGATCTGAAAGAGATTGAAAGCGCGTTTTCTCAAATCCAAGTTCAGGGTGCACGGTATCCACAGTATATGCAACAGCATGTTGGCAAATAATCTGTTCTTCTGAAATGAATGAAGAGGGAACGAATCTTCGCATTCAAAGCAGATCATTAAACTACATCATGGAAACATAAACGTTCAGACGGCTGTTGATGAAGGCACAGTCTTCACCATTGAACTGCGATCCTATTCGCTTAGAATCTCTTAATTGTAAACTCGACCCGCCTGTTCATTTTTCGGGATTCTTCCGTGTCATTGCTGGCGATTGGTTTTGTTCCACCATAGCCTTTTCCTGTTATGCGTTTGCTGTCAATTCCTTTCGATACTAAATAGTCTTTCACTTTGTTCACGCGCATCTGTGAAAGCTTAATGTTATCAGCATGAATTCCGCGGTTATCAGTATGTCCGGAAAGTTCAATCCTGACATTGGGATTTGACTTGAGAAAATTAACAACCATGTCAAGTTCAGGATACGACTCTGGAAGTATTTCACTTTTGGTTTGTGCGAACAATACGTTTCTAAGATTGACGCGTGTACCTAACTCCACAGGCTGAAGCGTAAAATTCATTTCCAGGTCTGCGTTTTGATATTGATGGATATCCAATTTCTCCAAAGAGGAGATGTAGCCTGGCGCTTCAATTCTCACAGCATAGGCTTCTTTGGCCGGCAAGGAAGCATAATATCCTGTGGTTGAAATGACAGCTTGTTGTTGATGATCAGTACCGATAAATGATATGGTTGCATTTACAGGTTCTCCATTTTTTGAACTTGATACTTTGCCATAAACTCTAACAACTTTTGGTTCTTCTACAGGAGGAACAACAGCAACTTCCGGATTAATATTCCCGCTGGTATCTCGTATTGCCTCCACGATACTGATCAAGGTATCCGCAGGTAATTTTGTAACAACCGATGTGTCCACTGGAATGTTGATTGGAGCCTTGAACATTTTTATATCGCCATAGCCATCACTATCTATTGTGCTGGTAAAGAATGCATAGCCTCCCGGTAATCCTTCGCGGTAATAAAGTTCACGCCCTGTGGTGTTTATGTCGGGCCCGAGATTTACCGGTGACGACCAATTCGTCCAGCTATCGTCAAGTCTTGTTGCTGAGAATACATCGAAACTTCCATTGCCTTTCAATCCGTTCGTGGAGAAGTACAACGTTTTACCATCTGCACTTAGCGAAGGACTCTGCTCCTGAAATTGTGTATTGATTGTGCGACCAAGGTTTTTAGGTTCTGACCATTTACCATCCGCAAAAAGCGAAACATAAATATCGTCAACGCCAAAAGTTCCGTAGCCTTCGGCTGAAAAGACAAACACTTTTCCGTCATCCGAAACATTCCCACTGATCATTGTTGATTTATTCAGAAAATAAGGAATCGAAATGTTGGCCGGTCGCGACCATTCATTTCCCGTTTTCGTGGACATGGAAATGCCCTGCGTGCGCGCCACATTTCCTGATGGATCGTAATGACCATGCAGGAACAACAGGTCTCCTTTTCTTGATATACCGGCCACAGCATTGTAGGCGCGATCATTCACGTGTAATCCAGCATGTATCGGTGCTGACCACTGCTGTCCATTCCATTTGGCAAACCAAATATCTCCCGGATCTTTTTTTCCACCGACATTTTGCGGATGATATCCGATCGTGAAGTACAGTGTTTGACCGTCAGCCGTAAGAACAGGATGTTGTTCATCCATGTTTGAATTGACGAATTGAAAATAATTTTCAGGGGGTTGACCAGACAGAAATGTGACTGAAAAAAAAGCGAGTAAAATTAAAGCGCAGCGCATTTGGAAGTTTCCTACGCAAATATAATCCATGTTGATGGTTATCAGGATGGACGTTCATAGACTTAACGGCTAACCCATCGGTTTTCATGAACCGAAAATCGCCATGGAAGCAACGCATCTTCCCCGGCGTAGTCAATTCCGATGCGCGGGCTGGCCACAATTTGGTTACTCTTGAATTTTTGGCCGAGGTCTTCAAGCCAAATGTCGTTGTCCAATAGCGATTTTTTGTCAAAGGATTTGTCGATGCCTAATGCGCGCGTCAGCTTTCCGGGTCCGGATGTCAGCAGGAATTTATTCGCAGGATGGTTTCGTCTCTCGCTCATTTCGTCAACACCCACCAGCGGCTCAAGCGCCCGTATTAATACCGCTTCGGCAGTATCGATGTCGTTTGTAACGACATTAAATAAATGGTGAATTCCATAGCATAGATAGACGTAAGCATAGCCGCCTTCCTCAAACATTATCGCATTGCGTGCGGTCTTCCGGGCGTTGTACGCATGGCATCCTCGCTCTTTCCAGGAATACGCTTCAGTCTCCACAATCATTCCCCCCGTTACAATTCCATTAATACGGGTGAAAAGCCCTTTTCCGAGCAAGTTTTTGGCAATTTTAACGACATTTCGATCCAGGTAAAATTCCTTCGGTAACTTCATGCAATCGATTCCTTGAACGGAAACTTTTTATAAATTGGCGCCTCAAATAAACAAACAAACAAAACATAAATTCCACCATGAAAAAATCTCTATTTGTTATTGTAATAGCTGCTATGAGTCTGTTGGCTGAAGCGCAAGTCACTATTCCAGCTGCAAGCCCTGCGGGATCGGTTTCAACAGTTGTCGGATTGACGGATATTAAAATTGAATATTCTCGCCCGCGTTTAAAAGGCCGGAAAATTTTCGGTGATAAAGATGTGATGTATCCTCATGGAACCATCTGGAGAACGGGTGCAAATGCCGGAACTAAAATTACCTTCTCAGATGATGTGAAAGTGGAAGGCATCGCGGTTCCAAAAGGTGAATATTTGATCTTCTCCTGGCCAGGTGCAACGGAATGGATAATTTCACTTTACAAAGATATCACACTCGGTGGTAACACACAGGAATACGATAAGACCAAAGAAGCTGCAAACTTTAAAGTGAAAGTGGAAAAACTGGCTGAAAAAGTGGAGACTTTCACCATCAACATCGGTGATATTTCTGATGACAGCAAAAACGCGAAGGTTCAGCTGGCATGGGAAAATACTTCTGTGAAATTTGTTGTGACGGTTGATTATGATGCAAAAGTGATGAAGTCAATTGAGACTAACACGAAGGTTAATCCGAACAACTATTTCAACGCTGCTGTTTATTATCTTGAAAATGGAAAGGATCTGAACAAGGCATTGGAGTGGGTCAACATTGCAGCTGATGCCAATCCTAAAGCTTTTTGGATTCTTCACCAGAAAGCAAAAATACAATCTCAACTGGGTGACAAGAAAGGTGCTTTGGAAACCGCAACAGCATCGCTTAACTTAGCTAAGGAATCAAAAAACAGAGATTACGAAAACATGAATCTTGACTTGATCAAGAAGTTAAAATAGTCCACCTAAACCTAAAAATGGAAGACCATCCTGGGAGACCGGGGTGGTTTTTTTTGTCTGGCAGTTAGCCATTTATAAAGTAGCAGCACAAAGGACGCAATGGATTTTGCTAAATGCAGTTGTCGGGTTGTGGTACGGATCAATTTTCACTGCTCATTTCGTTTTGACGGATCACATAAAGGAAATGCCGTCGTGCTACACCCTGAATGAGACCGGTTGAACCTTCCCGTTCTAAAAGTATTTTCTCTGCGCTTCTTTGCGTTCTCAGTGGTTAAAGCGGTCAGCGGTTAAATGAATTTTCTTACTTCGGTTTGGAATAAATATTCACGATCCTCTCATTATATTTTTTATACAAACTCAAAGCAACAGCGGTGGAATTTCCGATTGGCTCCGAAGCATATTCATGACTTGTAGAATTCACCCACTCCCATTCCCAATTTTTGATCTGTTCCTCAAATGCAGCGAAGTCCATTTTTTTATTTTCCTTCAAGCGTTGGCTTACATTCGCAAAGAACTGTTCCCAACGAGGCTTATAAAATCCTTTAAGCAAACCGGACCATTGACGATTTGAATATTCATGAAGCTCACTGTTTTTGTCGCCCCATAGTGTGACAAGGTCTCTTGCGTTGAATTCATAAAGATTTTTTTCCTCTGGAGTAACACCCCAACTTCGTGCATCCATTATCCATTTTCCCAAGAGAAAATCTTTGCGTGTGCCGAGTAGGGAATCCATGTCGTCAATCAGTTCAAGAAATTCAGCACAGTGTTTATTAAAAGACGCTACATCTTTCGTCTGGTAAGCTGATGCAATTTTCTGCTGAAGTGGCAAGGCATAGTTTGCTAACACCTGGCGCGTAATGTCAACGAGGTCGTATTGATATCCTTCGCTGCTTTGAAATTTATCCGCCTGTTCAATAAATATTTTCCAAGCTTTAGTCAGTTCAAGTGGATCATAATCGAGTTTCGTCAATACTCTGTGGCCCGTAATGGAAAACGTAGGTCTTGCAACAATGATAGACTCTGATCCGCCCTCACCAAGCCCTCCGCTATAGACGGTATTCTTCAGGATTGTCCACGCTTCATTAATGGACGCGTTCTCTGCACCATAGCGTTTTGCCGAGTACATTTCCAACCAGTTGCTGATGTTGATTGGCTCATCCTGCCATACATTCTCCAACATCAATTCAAACAATGCAGGATTTTGTTCAATTCCTTCCGGAGTCAAACCTATTCCTTTTAATTTTTCCGACTTTGGATCGCGTAGCGCAGCCGAAGGATCTTCCGCTACGTTAGACATTCTTCCAAACATACTGACATTACCACCAAAATTCTGGAGCATGTTCCATATCCACGGCTTACCATAGTACGCTTCCGTTTGTTTCCACACTGGATGACTCTCGCTGTAAAGATCAAGAATGAACATGCGGTCATCAGGTACTCCAGACAGGAGCGCTTTTATTTGCGGCGACTTCCAATACTCATCATTATAATGAAACATCCATCCTTGCATTACCCACACAGCTTTCGGATCTGTGTTCGCCATAGATCGAAATACCTTTCCACTGATCTGACGTAAAAAAGTCGTGTCATTCGTTGGCGGAACATTTTCATTGAAGGTATCCGCCGAATAAAAATGATCGGTGCCGTATTCTTTTGTTTGAGTCTCCAAGAACAACGCACCGATTTTCTCGAATAATGAATCTTCAGCATCAAGAATATAAACATCATCAAAGCCGGCACCCCAGTTTGTCTTTTTCAATTTGGCTTCGGGAAATTTCTCTTTGAAGGAAGGCGGCACGTGTCCTGTGAATGACGGTAAGATCGTTGTCATTCCGAATGCTCTTTCGTTTTCAAGAATCTTTTTTTGCAGCTCCTTATGCGTGTCCATCCAATGTTGTGGCAACGGCCCTCCCCACTTATCGATGTTGCCCATCCAAAACCAGGAAAAATAAGATGGCCCCGTAAAAAATGTTTCCAGTTCTTTATCGCTAAAACCCATCGATCGATAAACCTCCTGCCAGATTGCTTCTTCACCCGTGAGCGCAAGTGGCATATTGATTCCGTTCAATGCCATCCAGTCTATTTCCTTTTGCCATCTCTCCCAATTCCACCACGCCATGGAATAATTGAACGTGCAATAATTCAAATAGTAACGGTATTGATAAGGTGAAACTCTGCGGATTTTACTGTCCACAACAGGTAATGGTTCCGGCAGCGTGATCTCAGTATTATTCCATGAAATATCTTTATGACAATAATGTTTGAGATAATGATTCAATGCAGATGCAATCGAAATACCATTATTCCCTCGCAGCACAATTTTGTCGTCTTTACTTTCCAGTTCAAATGCATCTTTACCATTTTCCTGCTCAATGTATTCAATTACAAAACGGTCTGCCTTTTCTTTCACAATTCGCTTGAGCAACGCAGAAGCTGCGTCATCCTTCTTTTCAGGAGCTTTGGTTTTGCACCCGACCAAAAAGGTTACACAAATACAAAGACATACAAGAGATTTCAATCTATTCATTGACACTATTAATTGATTTTCAAAAAAAAAATATTCAGAGTAAGGATCAGGAAAAGAAATGTCTTTTGGCATCAGTTCAATCTACTTCAGGGCCGGCTGTTTATAAATTCCAAACGTATGAATGGCAGCGCATGCTTTACCGGATGTGATTCGTAACCTAATTTTCGAAGCCGTAACTGGTTTGAATTTAACAAGCCACTTGTAGCCGATAGTTTGTTTTCCCGTTGCCTCCGGAATTGAAATCCATCTCTTACCATTTGTTGAATAGTCAACTGACCAACCCGTGGTGCGATGACCTAATTCAATAACCTCCTGCAACATTAGAACGTCAAACGTTTTTGCAGATCCAAGATCAAAAGTTATGGTGTCCGTTGTGAAAGCGTCTGCCGCAGCATAGTATGATTTTTCAACATTGTCCACCATGTTCGACGGCTCAAATTTTGCGCCACGCGGATGAAGTGATTTTATTTTGGCGCCACTGGCAAGATTTGTTTTGAATGTGCCATTGATCAAATACCGAAGACTATCCGTCCGTTGACTATCAATGGGAGAAATTAATCCTTCCTTATTTGGTGGATAATTTAGTAACAACACACTGTTGCGACCCACAGAGTTGAAATAGATATCCCACAGCTCAGTAACTGTTTTCACTCGCGCATCCTCTTCCGAATGATAAAACCAACTAGGACGAATGGAGACATCGACCTCAGCTGGTATATATGCTGTTCCATCTATTTCACCATGGTTCAATTCATTGATGTGTTCCGATTCATCTCTTATAGAAGAAGGATTGATTGTTGACCAGCAAGGGTCGCCAGAAATTCCGGACTCATTTCCCATCCAACGGCAATCAGCAAAAGTATAGGAATTCTTTGTCCCAAATACAACGCAATTGGGTTGAAGTCTGCGAACAGAGTCAGCCCATCGCGTATAGTATGCTTGAGTAAGTTTGTCTGCTCCTGCACCATCCCACCAAATTTCGTAGATGGGCCCATAATTCCTTAGTAACTCGGATAGCTGGCTTGCATAATAATCGCTATAGTCATCGGTTCCATATCTCGAATCA
>CBQWHS010000056.1:0-11718 GCA_967728665.1 uncultured Chryseosolibacter sp.
CGTTTAGCGGAGATCTTCTTTGGTATCGTTCAACTTTGTCTGCGGAACAAATTATTAGAAAGGCAAAATATCTTCCTAAAGCGTATGACTTCAGGTCAGGTTATGGTTATTCAAATGTCATGTTTATTACTGCAGGCGAAATCATTACAAAGATCACCGGTAAATCCTGGGGAGAAAATGTTCAGGAGCGGTTCTTAAATCCATTGGGCATGACGCGCACCATTTCAAGTTCAAAAGATCTCGACAAGAAAGGCAATTACGCAACACCACATGCTTTGATCGATAATATTCATAAACCAATTCCGTGGGAAGATTGGGGAACTGTGGCAGCCACGGGAGGAATTATTTCCAGCGTGAAAGACATGTCGCAGTGGATGATCTTCAACATCAACAATGGAATTTGGAAAGGCGATACGATCCTTAAACCTGAATCACGTAACATGTTGTGGAGAACACATAATAACTTCAACGTTGATCTCACAGCCAAGGAAAAACTCTTGCACTTTCGCGGATATGGATTGGGCTGGGATTTGGTTGAGTACCGTGGAAAATTCCGAGTGGGTCACACCGGTGGCTATTCAGGAATGCTTTCCGGAGTGACGATGATTCCCGATGAAAACCTCGGGATCGTAGTGTTGACAAATGGAATGAAGGGAATTTTTGGGCCATTGATTAACTATACTGTAGACGCGTTCCTGAAAGCTCCGGAAAAAGATTGGTCGGCAGAAGCGTTAACCATGCGCGCCAAATTTAAGGACAACAGAATTGAAGAGCGGAAAAAAGCTCGCGTCTTAAACACAAAACCATCGCTGACTTTAGATCAGTATGCAGGTGAATATGTGAGCGACAACTATGGAAAAATCAATGTGAAAAAAGTTGGCGACAAGTTGAAAGTATACTTTGAACATACCCCCGATCTTACAACAACTTTGGAGCACTGGCATTACGATACCTTTGAAATGAAATGGGACAATGCGGACATGCTCGCATGGTTCTCCTTCGGAACGGTGAAGTTTACGTTGGATAACAATAACAAAATCACCGGACTGGCTTTTGATATTCCCAACGATGATTTTTTCTTCGAGGAGCTCGATGTGAAGAGAGCACAGTAGCTACATTTAACCATTTGCTTTAACCTTTTAGCTTCTAACGTCAAAGCCCTTTAGCTTCAGCTTTCTGCTTTCGTGCCTTAGCTTTTCGCTTTTTCCTCCGGTACGGTTTTTTTCTCCACTATTCGGTAATGCTAATCCCATTCATGTACTTTTTGAAAAACCCAAACTGGATTGATAAGCGACTGATTTCTGTGACGAAGTTGGAGGATTTTCCAGAATCAATTTATTACGAGATTAACAAGAATCTTGAATCGTTACAAAGACAAGATCCGTTGGTATCGATTGTAATTCCAGCATTTAACGAAGAAGTCAATATTGTTCGCACGTTGTTTTCATTGTCTAAAAATATTTCGAAGTATCCTGCTGAAATAATTGTCGTCAACAATAATTCAACCGACCGTACACAACAAGTGTTGAACCGAATCAACATTAAGTCGGTGTTTCAACCAAAGCCCGGCTGTGGCCCTGCACGACAAGCTGGACAAATGAATGCGAGAGGAAAATATATTTTGATGGCAGACGGGGATTGTTATTATCCGCCGAAATGGATTGAGAAAATGACGGAGGCGTTATTTCAGGAGGGCGTCACTTGTGTTTATGGACGCTATTCATTCCTGGGAACGAAAGAGAAATCAAGATGGAGTTTGTTTGTCTATGAAACATTACGTGATTGGGTCGGCGAGCTTCGGCATATCAACAGACCTTGCATCAATGCATTAGGAATGAGCATGGGGTATGTAAAAGATCTGGGATTGAAAATTGGATTCGTTGATAAGAAGATTCGCGGAGAGGATGGCCGGATGTGTTTCCAACTGATGCATATGGGCAAAATCAAACAAGTTCGTGATCGATCAGTGCGGGTTTGGACATCACCACGAACCCTCGACAAAGAACCGAATCTTGTTTACTCGGTAATGGCGCGAGCAGCGATAGAGCTCTCAAGAATCAAACATTATTTTTATCCGCAGGCCATGCATGATGTAAATAATTCAAAAAATTATGTTCCTAAAACATTAAAGTATTTTGATAAATACATGAATGTTCATAAGGAAGAAAATGAATCTTCGTCCTAATCTAATTCAGACAAATTATTTCTTTCGTTTCTTGGCTGCTTTAGCGGGAGATTTTTTAGCAATTTTTTTGGCAGTTACTTTCTTCGCCGGAATTTTCGCGGCAATTTTTTTCGCAACGACTTTGCTTGCAGGTTTTGAAGAAGCGAAAGATGTTTTCAAAATCTGATCTGCGTGATTTTTAGTATCTACCTTCTCAATTACCTCTTCTATAATTCCCTTTTCATCGATAACAAAAGTTACACGGGCTGTTCCCATATACGTTCTTCCATACATCGACTTTTGCACCCACGTTCCATAGGCATCGTGCAGTTTCTTATCTGTATCGGCAAGCAACCTGAATGGAAGTCTTTCTTTCTCAATAAATTTTTTGTGAGATTTTTCGTTGTCGGTGCTAACGCCAAGGACTTCGTAGCCTTGCTTCAGCATTGCGTTGTAATTGTCGCGAAGACTGCAAGCTTCTGCTGTGCAGCCCGGAGTCATGTCCCTTGGATAAAAATAAAAAATGACCTTTTTTCCTCTCAAATTCGACAAGCTAACAGGCTTTCCATCCTGATCATTTACAGTAAAGTCAGGAGCTTTGTCACCAGGTTTTAATGTCATATGTTAAAGGATTTTGTGGGTATACGTTGTTGAGTTTCCGGCATTATCCGTCACCACCAATGTAAAATCACCCTTCAATGGCTTGCTCTTGTCCAACTTCTCTGACCAGATGGTTGCAGACTTACTATCGAAATGCATGAGCAACCATTGACCGTCAATAGTTGCCTGGTAATCATTTATTCCGGAAAGGTTATCGCGGATTTTGAATCTCACAGCAGTGCTGTTAAGGCTTACCGGTTTAATGGTGGGAGGTGCAGTGTCCTGGAGAATAGTGAATTCACCAAACTCTCGTGTTGCAAATTGTACTCCGCCATTTTCCCATCCGCCACCGAGATACGAATAACCTCTGCCTGCTGTGCGATAGATCGCATGCGTCTTATCCCAATTCACTTTGCTTGACGGACGCACGGTAACTATCAAACTATTGTCAATAGGAACTGAGCGCGGACCGATGTAAAACATTTCCTGACCGTCTTTATTATAATGATCAACGCTCAAATAGATCGTGTCATACAACGACTTGTCGGGGAATTCAATGTCAATGTCATCACTATAATATTTGTATTCACGACTCGATGGAACGCTGACTTTTATTTTAGGGACAATTGTTTTGCTACAAACGTGGATAGAATCCGGAAATCCTTTTCGCAGGTCAATGAGAAACACAGATCTTAATTCATTGGAATAATCGGGCTGGATTGCATTCTGACCCGACTTCGAAAATATCACAGCTCGATTGCTGTCGGCGGGGAGACATGTTTTCGCGGAAACAACCATTACGTTTTCCTGAATATCGAAATCAACGGAGTCGCGCATGGGCTCTAGAAGTTTCACAATCTTCGATGGTGAACTTGGTTTTAATGTGAACGACACAGTGCTTGCGTTGCCATATGAATCTTTCATGATGATCTTCACCACAGCGTTTTTCTTTTCGTCTAGTCTGATTTTTCCGTTGCCGGGCGACTCATGATAGAAATTTAATTTATTTCCGTCATCGACATACAGCTTATAGAATCGCGTTCCATTTCTTCGAAGCGTTTTGAAATCCATCAATGTGTAGATTCCCCGCGTTTCAGCAATATTAATTTTGTCGATCGATTGTTTAAAAATAAGTTGGCTATCAACTTGCATTTCAATGTAGTTGACACCTCCGTAAAATCTGCTCTTTGGCGCAAGCCGATCTTTTGCCAAAAGCTCAACACCAATATTTCCAGACGCAAGAATAGGAGCAGAGAGTATAAAATTATTTCCTACTCGTTGTGCATAAAATTCAAAACGTCCGAATCGATCGTTGATACGCGAATTGATGTCCAGCGTTTTCAAGGCAATCTTTTCAAGTGCTGGCGGAAGCTTATCCGTAATTTCAGAGAACGATTCAACCATCAACGGATTGAGCGCATAATTATCAGAGTCACGAATATCAAAATGCAAATGGGGGCCGCCACTGGCACCCGAATTTCCGGAAAGCGCTACAGTATCACCCCGTCTCACTCGAAATTGGCCCTCCTGGAAAAACAGATCGATAGAAGCTGACTTCTGTTTGTATTGTTCTTGTAGAATATGTTTTGCAATTGCGCCACTGAATTTATCAAGATGCGCATACAGTGTTGTATTTCCGTCAGGATGAGTGATGTACAAAACGTTTCCGTATCCTGAAGGGCTTACAGAAGCTCGCGATATGTATCCGCTTTTCGATGCCAGCACAGGCAGGCCGATAATGTTGTCGGTGCGAATGTCAATGCCTGAATGGAAGTGTGTATTGCGAAGTTCTCCCATCGTTCCGGCTAAAGATCCGGGGCTTCCGGGGTTAATAGGATAAAGATATTTTTCTGCCGGTGGAAATTTCACCTCCGGCTTGCTGAATTGAGCTGAGGAAAAAAATGGACAAACGGCCAGTACAATTATACCGGCCTTACTTAATATCGAACTCCAACAATTTTTCATTTTCTATTGATGCTGCTAATCGATCCCCAATTTTAACGGGCCCAACCCCTTTTGGAGTTCCCGTAAAAATTAAATCACCTGTGCGAAGTGTGAAGAACTTGGTGAGATAAGCGATGATGTAATCAAAATTGAATAACATCAGGCTCGTATTGCCTTGTTGCTTGGTTTCGCCGTTCACCGTCAGACTAAAATTAATGTCCTTTAAATTTTTGAACTCCGCGACAGGAATAAACTTGTCTGAGATTGGTGCCGACCCATTAAATCCTTTCGCGATATCCCAAGGCAAACCCTTCTCTTTTGCCTTCTGTTGCAAGTCACGTGCCGTGAAGTCAATTCCAACACCTATAGCATCGTAATATTTACCAGCAAACGATTCCTGAACGTTTTTGCCTTCTTTGCTGATCCGCAATACAAGCTCTGTTTCGTAATGAATGTCTTTCGAAAATTCGGGATAGTAAAAAGGCGAGTTGTTTCGAAGTATGGCTGTGTCCGGCTTGGTAAAAATTACTGGTTCATCGGGCCTTTCATTATTCAATTCCTTGATATGTTCTGCATAGTTACGGCCGATTGCAAAAATTCTCATCGAATAGTTTATTTTGGTAAATAATTTGCCTTATAGGTGTAGTCAGGCACAAATCTAGTGAAACAATATCTGTTAGATTTGCACTTAATTAAAAATTAGTACTTATGATACGATACGCAGTAATCTTTTCTCTTCTTGGTTTGATCATCTACGGGTGTGCCACAGTTGCCGTAACTGGTCGGCAGCAACTTAGCTTAGTGTCAAATTCGGAGATAATTCCGGTTGTGAATCACCAATACGATTCCATTGTGAAGCATTCCAAGCTGTCCTCCAATGCGCAACAGACTGCCATGGTGAAAGACGTTGGTGTAAGAATTCAAAAAGCAGTTGAACGGTACATGGCCGAACACAATGCGACTGGGGAGTTAGAAGGATTCAAATGGGAGTTCAACTTGATCGACGATCCAAAAACCGTGAATGCTTGGTGTATGCCAGGTGGCAAGGTTGCTTTCTATACAGGCATTATGCCGATTTGTCAAAACGAAGCTGGTGTAGCCACAGTTATGGGACATGAGGTCGCACACGCAATTGCTAATCACGGTCGCGAACGGATGAGTCAGGGCATGATTGCCAACGGATTGCTTGGAACATTTGGCGCAGCGCTGGGACAGAACCCATCACTTACAAAACAGTTACTATTTCAGGCGGTGGGTGTTGGAACTCAGGTGGGAATGCTAAAGTTTTCTCGCCAGCATGAATCCGAAGCAGATCATATCGGTTTGATATTTATGGCTATGGCCGGATACGATCCGAATGAAGCTGTTTCATTCTGGCAGCGCATGCAATCGATGAGTGGTGGTGGTGAACCTCCGGAGTTTCTTTCAACTCACCCCGCACATGCCACCAGGGTAAGCGATCTTCAGGCGGAGATTCCTGAAGCAATGAAATATTACAAGAAATAATAGACCTTTTGATAAAGAGTTTTGTAAAGTCAGGGACAACGATATTGTTCCTGACTTTTTCTTTTTTCATTTCTATTGGGCAGAATGTTGTGTGTAGAACATGGTTGGAAACAAGAATCTAAATTCCAGGATAAAGAAAAATCTCAACGGCTTCATGTGTGCTTTCTAAAATCACTACATGTGTAGCCCCACGCTCACACTTTAAACTTATTTCTTAAATCCTCGCAGCTTAATCTCCGTCAGTTTCCGCTTCGTGTCCTGGGGAAAATCTCCATTCATCATCCAGTCATAGTAGGCAGGCTCTTCTTTAAAAACTGTAGTGACTTTTTTGTTTTTATGTTTTCCGAAATTAAAGATCTCTTCGCCCTTGTCATTTTTGGTCATTCGGCCCGCAAGGTCGACCATGTCTGAGGCTACAAGTTTGCTCAGTACTTCCATGTCATTTTTTATTTCGCCAATTTTTTTCCCCGAAATGTCCGTCACGTTCTGACCATCGTACTTTTGAAGCTGGGCAACTAAAACTTCCATGGAAGCCTCAGCATCCGCTTCCGCAGTGTGGGATTCTTGCAATTCTTTATTGATATAGAATTGATAGGCGGCTTTAAGAGTGCGCTTTTCCATCAGGTGGAAAATTTTTTGGGCATCAATAATTTTTTTTCGCTGATAGTCAAACTCAACGCCAGCGCGAAGAAACTCTTCCACGAGCATCGGCACGTCCATTTTCATAATGCTGAATCCTGCCAGGTCAGCACCCTCAATGAACTTCGCGTATTCTTTTGCCACCTCTTTAAATTGAGGCTTGTCTTTAACGTCTTCATCGTAGATACCATGAAATATTGAGCTCTCCGGTGGGATTGGAATTCCCGGATTGATAAGATTGTTTTTTCGCAACACTTCACCGTTGGGCATCAGCTTGATAAATGCAATTTCAATAATACGATCGTGTGTTATATTTATTCCGGTCGATTCAAGATCAAAAAAACACAGAGGATTTCGCAAGTTGAGTTTCATGGAGAAAAATGCCGTAGTCGGGCAGAGGTTAAAGTTATCAGGAGACTATTTTTTCAGCAAGGCTGACGAGGTTGATGCCACCAAAATTGCCAGAACTCATCATGAGAAGATTTTTATTTTTCCAGGTTTGCTGGAGAAGAAAATTTTGGAGTTTTTCGGCATCATCAAATACCGTAATGTTCGGATTCGCGAAAGCGGATTTTATTTCAGCTTCTGAAATTAATTCAAGTTTCTTGGCTTTTATCTTTTCTGGATTGAGATAAACTATTGGCACCTGTGCATTTTTCAGACTGTCTTTGTATTGCGGAAGAAATTTTTTGTTGAGGCTGCTGAACGTATGAAGTTCCGCGCACGCCACCAGGTCACGAGAAGGAAATATTTCTTTTACGGCTTTAACAGTCGCTTTCACTGTTGAAGGTGCATGCGCAAAATCTTTATACACTGTGACAGAGCCATTTTCTTTAATAACCTCAAGACGACCCGCTGCTCCCTGGAAACTGGAGATGGCCTGGAAAAATTGTTCATTCGTAACTCCAATCTTCTTCAGCACTTCCTTAGCGCCATTCAGATTTTGATAATTATGACTTCCGAAAACCTGGATCGCGTGGCGATTTTTTCCATCTGTTAAAAAGAAGTGGCCGTTGTTGTCGGATGTATGAGGATGACTTTTGTAGGTAATCTCCGTAACATCAATGCGTTCTTTTTTACCAATCATCAGGGCCATGGCATCTTGTTCACAATAAATGAGAACTCCACTCTTTGGCGTTTGGTCTGCAAATATGTCAAACTGTTTCACGTATTCTTCCTCGGTGGGAAAAACGTTGGCATGGTCCCAAGCGATTCCACTGATAAGACCGATATGATGTTGGTAGCGAAGGAATTTTGGAGTGGGATCAAGTACCGAAGCTAGATATTCATCGCCTTCGATTACAATCACCGGGGCATCAGATAACTTTACGGTATACTCGATTCCGCGAACACGCGCACCAATAACATAATCAAAATTCCGCTTCAGGTAAGTGAGCACATGAATGATCATGGCAGTGATCGTTGTTTTGCCATGACTTCCTGCAATCACAATTCGTTGTTTGTCCTTGGAATGCTGATAAATGTAATCCGGGAAGGACACTATTTTCAGCCCGAGTTCCTGTGCCTTCAATAATTCCGAGTTGTCCTTTGATGCGTGCATCCCGAGAATAACGACATCAATGTCCTTTTGAATGACGCCGGGGTTCCAGCCATCATATGTTGGAAGTAATCCGTGCTTTAAAAGAGCAGAACGAGAAGGCTCAAATATTTCATCGTCCGATCCGCTGATGTCATGACCTGCTTTTTTCAGGGCGATCGCCAGATTGTGCATGACGCTTCCTCCGATCGCGATAAAATGTATTCTTTGTTTCTGATTGTTCTGCATGAAGGATAAAACCAAGGGTTAAAATAAAAGAAAAATCTCAAGAGTAGCTAACTGTCAAAACGTTGAGTCGTTTAAAATCAGCCCGGAAATAGAATTATTCTTATCGGAGTTGAATGCGGATCAGATCGTTCTAAATCCTGGCGATAATTGACATTCGTTGTCATCGACAAATCATATGTTGCAGGTTGATTTATTAACAATGTCATGTTAATGGTTTGTGAACAAGTTGTGGGAATCGTCATTAATGTTGTGTGTACGTTTGTCGCCCTAATAACTGAAACACGTACAACAACCACTGTATGGAGCAAGGCCGATCAACGTCTCTGAGGTTTGGAAGTAAACCTAACAAATTGATTCCGAGAGACATCTCGGAAAGTTTAGGCAAACTACCACCTCAGGCACTTGATCTGGAAGAGGCTGTGCTTGGAGCATTGATGCTCGAAAAGAATGCGCTCAATGCTGTCGTTGAATTTCTAAGACCCGAACATTTTTATGATGATCGCCATAAAGAAATTTATTCGGCCATCATCGATCTCTTCAAAGCCACCGAACCGGTTGACATGCGAACGGTGGTTAACCAACTTCGGAAGAACGGAAAAATTGAAATCATTGGTGGCGCATATTATATCGCGGAACTAACTTCCAAAGTAAGCTCTGCGGCAAACATCGAATATCATTCCCGGGTGATTATGGAAATGGCGATCAAGAGAACGCTTATCCAGGTAGCCTCTCAAATCCACCACGATGCCTACGAAGACACCACTGATGTCTTCGAATTATTGGACAGAACTGAACAATCTGTTTTCGAAATATCAGATTCCAACCTTCGTAAAAATTATGACAACATGCGAAACCTGATGGCGCGTGCTATTCAGGAATTGCAAGTTCTAAAAGATCATAAAGACGGACTCACAGGTGTGCCAAGTGGATTCACCGCCCTCGATAGAATTACTTCAGGCTGGCAGCGTTCAGATCTGGTGATCATCGCGGCTCGTCCTGGTATGGGTAAAACTGCTTTTGTGGTTTCTGCCCTCCGAAATGCTGCCGTTGATTTCAAGATTCCGGTAGCAATATTTTCTCTTGAAATGGCGTCCGTGCAGCTTGTAAACAGGATGATATCCGCGGAAGCTGAATTGGAAGGTGAAAAAATCCGCAAAGGACAACTCGCGGATCATGAATGGGCTCAACTTGTTCACAAGACAAGCAGACTTTCATCAGCGCCGATTTTTATTGATGATACTCCGGCATTATCAATCCTTGAGCTCCGTGCTAAATGTCGCAGGTTAAAAGCTGAGCACAATGTGCAGTTAATCGTGATAGACTACTTACAGTTGATGCGTGGTGAACAGGGTGGAAATCGTGAACAGGAAATTGCATCAATCTCTCGCGCGCTGAAAGGAATTGCAAAAGAACTGAGTGTTCCAGTGTTGGCGCTTTCTCAGTTAAGTCGCGGTGTTGAAACTAGAGGAGGAGATAAGAGGCCGCAGCTTTCTGATTTGCGAGAATCTGGTTCTATCGAACAGGATGCGGACATCGTTATGTTCCTCTACAGACCTGAATACTACAAGATCACTGTCGATGAAGAAGGAATGCCAACGCAAGGTGTTGGCGAAGTTATTGTCGCTAAGCATAGAAACGGTTCAACCGCTACAGCGAAGCTCAAGTTCGTTGGCAAGTTTACGAAGTTTGCAGATTTTGATGCGCCGGCTTCTTATGAGAATCCTTTCTCTGGAATGGTCACACGCGAAAGTCGTTTGAATACGTTCAATTCTGGTGATGAACCAATACCACCTCCACGTGGTGACGATGAAACACCATTCTAGAAATTCAATGCAACATTTTAGGATCAAATAGCCTGATCGTTGGCAGATCTATTTGGCTGTGTGAGCTTAATCGTACATTAGTTCATTCAATGCCGAAGTTAACTCGCGAACCGCTTTTAAATCTTTTGCTGCTCTTGCATAATTGATTCCAGCTTCAAAAATCTCAACGGCTCTACTTTTTTCGCCCAACTCTTCGTACAATTTTCCAGCATGATAATACACCGGAATGTAGGTGGGATGCTTTGTTAACAGCATATTAAAATAGAATTCAGTTTTCAGAAGATCAACCTTCTGATATTCCAACGCCAGTGCATATATATTGAATGGATCATCCGGATCGTCTATATAATATTGATGAAGCATTTCAAGTCTTGACGCCATTGAAAATTGTGTTAAGAAACTCAGCTTGCTGGTGAACCCGAGTTGTTGTTTACGATTGCGCTAAAAAATTAAGCAATTATAAGCTTGACTTTGGGATTTTTGTATCTTGAGCCCTGTTTTACCACAAATCTGTTAGAACTTATTGATTTAGAGTGAGATGAAGATTCTAGTTTGTATTACACACGTTCCGGATACTACTTCCAAAATCAATTTTAAAGACAACAATACCAAGTTCGATACCACCGGTGTTCAGTTCATCATTGGGCCGTATGACGACTATGCGTTGGCTCGTGCTATTGAAATTAAGGAAACTTCAGGCGCAACAGTCACAGTGCTTAATGTAGGCTTGGCAGACACAGAGCCAACAATCCGCAAAGCTTTGGCGATTGGTGCCGATGACGCGATCCGTGTGAATGCAGAACCAACCGATTCTTTTTTCGTGGCAACACAAATTGCTGAAAATGCGAAAGGTGCAGGTTATGATTTGATATTGATGGGAAGAGAATCCATCGACTACAATAGTGGAGTGGTTCACAGCCTTGTTGGCGAAATGCTAGGCATGCCGTCTGTTTCGCCGGTTATGAAACTGGATCTGGAAGGAACGAAGGCGAAATTAGCGCGCGAGATTGAAGGCGGGAAAGAATATCTTGAAGTAAACTTGCCGTTTGTTGCTGGATGTCAGGAACCGATTGCCGAGTGGAAAATACCGAATATGCGTGGCATCATGTCTGCACGGACTAAACCGCTAAAAGTGGTGGAGGCAAAGGCAACGGATACCGGAGTTCTAACTCAAAAATTTGAATTGCCACCACCAAAAGGATCGGTGAAGATGGTACCTGCAGACAATGTGAAAGAGCTTGTCAACCTTTTAAAAA
>CBQWHS010000057.1:0-11678 GCA_967728665.1 uncultured Chryseosolibacter sp.
TTGCCGGCTGCACAATACTATCAAAAACGTATTTGCGTTGAAGTAATAATTGGTATCTTAATGGCATAGGTTTTATAGTATTTTAATCTGTAAAGCATTATGAAAATTCTGCGGTTTCTGATCATGATTTTAGTGGTTTCCGCCTGCAAAACTGGCGAAATGGCTTGTCCCGATCCAAAATTCGCAAAACTTCGAAAGCGACCCGCAAACTACCAGCGAAGGATCCAAAGCAATTCAATGACTGCTTCCGTAAAAGAAGAAAAGGAAAAACCTCAATTTGATTTTCGTCAGACCCGTCCGGTTAAAAGTGCCGCCAATATCGAAGAATGGGATTGCCCGAGACCCGGACAAAAAAATGCTCTCCCAAAAGCCGTCAAGGATAATATCCGTAAGAACAGGAAAAAATTCGAAACCTATTATCGCAGTCGCGAATCAGCTGATTCCACCTCAGCGTCCTCAACAAATACACCGCGATAAATTCAATCTTTCAGATTCGTGTCGAACCATTCAGCGACCGTTCGCTGACAATCATTATCTTGCCTAATCATTATAGCTCGTTTATGATAAGACTATTGATCTTTGTGATATTCGTAGGCCTGGTTGCGGGAATTATATTTCTGATTCGTCTCGTACTTCAGCCTGGTGATTCCATAGTTTGTAGTCGGTGCGATGGGAAAGGTTTCTGGTTGGGTGCTCGCGGTCGTGAAAAATGTGACTGGTGCAGGGGCACCGGTCGTCTACCAAAATAGATCAATTTGTTTTAGGAACAATATTTTTGAAGCAGTAAGCACCTGAGGATGTTTATGCATTCGGGATTTAGAAATATCAACTACAACTAAAACATTTTGCTATGGAAACGGATGTTAAATCAATGGCTGCTGATCTGAAAAATAAGGCTGCCAATTTCAATCCACAAAAAAAGGAAAGCAAGGTTGCAAAGGCGATCGAAGCGCAAACTGCTAGACTTCCATCCGATACATTTTTATGGGCCTCTATCACAGCGATGGCAACTTCATTGACACTAAAACTTTTTAAGCACCCATATACCTTTCCTGAAGTCATAATTTCATAAGTACATGATTTCAGAAAAACATTTTGCATCCATGATAATCGACATCAACACCAGAGGTGCAACTATCAACAAACATATTTATGGCCATTTCGCTGAACACTTAGGCCGCGGTATTTACGGAGGGTTTTACGTTGGAGAAAATTCTCACATACCGAACACACGAGGAATAAGAAAAGATGTGATCGATGCATTGATCAGGATTAAAATTCCAAACCTTCGGTGGCCAGGTGGATGCTTTGCAGATACTTATTTTTGGCAAGATGGAATTGGTGAACGCCATGCGAGGCCTGCAATCGTCAACCGTTGGTGGGGAGAGGTGACAGAGGACAATAGTTTCGGCACCCATGATTTTTTAGACCTCTGCGAAAACCTGGAAGCAGAGCCATTTATTACTGCAAACCTTGGAAGCGGTTCCGTGAGGCAATTGATGGATTGGATCCAATACACAAATTTTGATGGTGTCAGTCCCATGTCTGATTTGCGCAGAAAGAATGGTCGTGAAAAACCATGGGGTGTAAAATTTTGGGGACTTGGAAATGAAGTCTGGGGGTGTGGCGGAAATATGACTGCTTCATATTATGCAAACATCTACAGACAGTATGCAACGTTTATGGTGGGGTGGTCAAACACTCAACATGTTTTTCGGATTGCGTCAGGCCCAAACACGACAGACTTCCAATGGACCGAGACATTAATGCGGGACATTCCGCATTTTTTACTGGAAGGAATTGCAATGCACTATTATGCAGTGAATGATTGGCAGAGAAGGGGAGACGCAACAACTTTTTCCAACGAGGATTACCTTGTGACGGTGAACGCGGCTTTGCGAATGGATGAACTTATCGCGACACATCGGCGGATCATGGATAAATATGATCCAAAAGAAAACGTTGCGTTGGTGGTTGACGAGTGGGGAACATGGTATGACGTTGAGCCAGGAACAAATCCTGGATTTCTTTTTCAACAAAACACCATGCGCGATGCAATTGTCGCAGCGTTGACGCTAAATATTTTTAACAAACATTGTTCGCGCATTCGAATCGCAAACATTGCCCAAACTATTAATGTGCTGCAAGCATTGATATACACGCAAGGAGAAAAATTATGGCTTTCGCCAACATATCATGTATTCGATATGTATAAGTACCACCAGGGAAATCGGTTGCTGGAACACGAATTGCAATGCTCGCGCATTCAAACCGGCGATGCGATGGTTCCAAGTCTGTCTGCTTCGGCCTCGGTTGATGAAAATAATGTGATGTGTATTACAATTGCAAACATTCATCCAACGGAATCTACTTCTATTGAGATCGCTTTGAGCGGAAACGAATTTTCAAAAGCTCGGATCCGTCTGCTCACCAGCGGAAAAATTACTGACTATAATTCGGCTGATAATCCTAATCTCATTACGTGTCCGGATTTTTATGATGCTCCAATTATCCAGAACAAATTTCAGCTGATAATCCCACGATGTTCGGTAATCAGTTGCATGGTTTCATAGCCTTCACCAAAATTAGATATAAAAAAAGCTGTCGTTTGTTTCGACAGCCTTGTAGTTTAACCTAGTAACGATTAAATGGCGCCCAGATCTTTCAAAAATTTCTCGGAGTTAATTTTTACATTTTCTGGCGGATTCAGCGTCAATGCTTTCTTGAAACTTTTCACTGCATTAGGTTTGTCGCCTTTGGTTGCATAGCCTTCCCCAAGGCTGTCCCAAGCATTAGCGCTTTTTGGAAAACGCGTTGTGTTTAACGTAAATATTTCAATCGCTTTATCATGATTGCCTTGCCCGAGCAACTGATAACCATAGGCATTCATTTCAATTTCAGTTGCACCGGCTATTGCCTCTTTCAGAATTGCTTCGGCCTCTGCGGTCTTGCCAGATTTTTTCAACAACTCAGATTTTACTCTCAGGCTGTTGAAGTTTCGATTTTGAGCAATTGCCTGGTCAATCCAAGTCAACGCTTGTTCGAGATTCGTGTTGTTTTGAAGCGCATAGTTGGCTGCGCTCGAAAATCCCTGCGCTGTAAACCCTACTGCACCTTTCAATTCCTGTGAAGCATTTGCCATCACAATATCATCAACAGCAAATTCTATACGCACAGGAAATTGTTTCTTCTCCCAATTAAGAACCAGTTCGCCAGAATTTTTTGTAAGATTTATGAAATCATAAGTCAACAATTCCGTCATACTGACTTCACGTGTCTGAATTTTTGCACGCAACTGATCTTGCTTCTGATCATACCAAAAACTTCCCCACGATTTATTGTCTTTCGACAAAATCACTTCTCCGGAATTATCCTGGTTGATCACAAAAAATAATCCATACAATCCTGCCGGTACTGAGATTCCTTCAACCTTGGCAGTATGCGAAAATTCAATGGTTGTATTTTCATTGGCCCCAGCTCTCCACGGTGCGGAATTTTTCGCGCCAAAAGGCTGGACATTGTAGCCATACGGAACAAGTTTTCCCCATACTTCGCGTCCTTTCACAGCAGGTCTTGAATATTTAATTGTTACGGTAGAGATGCCGATAGTTTGTGAGACTGTTGCTCCCGGGCTTGGTGTCCGTGGAGTGGTGACTGGTTGGCTAAACGAATAATTAAAGCCGATCAGCAGCACGAATGCCGTGAGGAAATTGATTTTTGTTTTCATGATTTCACATTTTGGTTTTAAATAATCTACCGAGGAGTCGTGGTGAATGCAACATTTAGTTTTGCAATTGTGGCGTGAGTTTCTAAACGGTTATGCAGCGTGTCAGGAGGTGAATGCATCGCTGCGATTATTCATTGAGAAAAAATTTTTTGTACCGCGTCTTGGGGGAAGAAAATAAAATGCACACAGCGAACGGCGAAAAAAGAAAAGAGTAAAAATCTTATAGCAAAAGGCAGATCCAAAAACAAAAGTAAATACAAAAGACCAGTGAAAAGATTACGGTCTTTCCACCTGGTCTTTGACCGAGGTTTATGCCTCGCCTTTACTATATAGTTTTTTTACATTCGGATGATGTTACGCAAATCAAATGACGTAACATCTAATTCATCTTTATTATCAGTGATCGTAAATAAGATATCGTTGAAATCATCGTCACTCGCTACACCAATTTGTTTGTCTTCAAACGCAAGTACTATATCTCCACAATCTTTCTCCTTGTACAGAATATGTTGCTGTTGCAAATTTGGATTGAATTGAAAATCCGTGTACAATTTCGGAAGACTCGTATTTACTTCTCCATTTTCCCATCCCCGGAGTATCAGAAAAAATCCAACAACCGTTCCTGCTGGAAATTTTCCTTCACCAATTTGTACCCTGTCGCCTGCGTTTAGAACTTTATGATTAACATTTGGAAAGACTACATGCAGGGTTAACTCGTCCGCGTTTGCTGGCACTTGCGATGCAGGATATGCATACCAACCAAAAGAGTTTGAGTATCCGGCGCCTTCGGCAATAAATGTTGCATATACTTCTGATTCCTTAAATAATCGGATCTGCTTTTCTGCGTTCTTGTCAAACAGCAAAGTCCAGTTTGCTTCATTGTTGGTATACTCCGGAAATTGCTGAAGAATATTTTGATACAAAGTAGGACATGGCTTACTCGGAATAATCTCTGCTGATTTCGTTTTCGGGTCCGGAATATCACTGGAGCATTGAGTAAAAAATACAAGCGCTGCAAAAAGCACGTAACACACTATCCTCTTCATATCTAACCAATCAAACTGCTTTTGGATTGTGTACCAGCAACAAAAAGATGTGCCAGTTGTCCGGTTAATCGGAAGCCTGCCACCAGATTCAAAATGTTAGAAAACGATGCATTAAGGAAATCAACCAAGCGTTTTAAAATTGTGTTTCGGGTTGAATATTCTACACTGTATGAATCCTATTTGCCCGTGACGAGCCTAATTTCGATTGGAATCTTCTTCATTGGTTTGTCCTGCTCATAGACTTTCACGCTCGCAATTTTGTCAACCACATCAATTCCTTCTGTTACTTCACCAAATACAGTGTACTGCTGGTCCAACGACATATACCCACCTTCTTTGATGTAAATCTGCTTTTGTTCCGGGGTAAGCTTGAGTTTTAGATTTTCTTCTTCGATTTCAACTTGGTAATCTGCGTATGGCGCTCCATGAACAATGAAAAATTCGGTTGATGAAGATTGCAGCTCGGGGTTGTCTTCATCTTGTCTCGCCATCGACAATGCGCCTTTTTTGTGAATATATTTTGTATTGAATTCACTGGGAATCATATAATCGAGTTGATCCTTTGGTTTGCCAGCTTGAATCATGAACTGATAAAAAATTCTATAGAATTCAGCGCCTTCGTAATGGCCCTCTTTTATAAGCTTTATAAAATTTGCCCGGTGTAGCGGTGTTTCTTTATATAGCTTGAGTTTCATCGTTCCATAGTCTGTTGCAATGATTACTTCATCCTCCGGGTTTTCGGCGGCATATCGCGTGAGTACATCTTTGACATTCTGCTTTGTAATGATTTCGCCTGCGGGTTTTTTGCTGCAGGATATACCCAAGAATAAAATGATACAGAACGGGAAAAAGAGTTTTCTCATGTGAGTTGATATGAACTAAGGTAAACAGCTTTTTGCCATTCTTCAAAATGCAACTCATGCAAACCTTGAATTCCAGGCGCGGATATATTGGATGGGCTATGCGAGAGTAACTTCTCAACATCAAGTTTGTATTTTTTGATAAGGGTTTCGATTATTGAGACAGCTTTCGCTGACCCAAAATTTTCTATTTGCCAACTAATAAATTCATTAGCTTTTTGCGGCTCGGAAGCCGTCCATGTTTTTGGATTCCCATCCTCGTCAACTCGTTGAATAAGCTCTTTAATCAAGGAGCCTCCACCAGCCCTGAGTAGTTTCAGTAAAGAATTATCAGTTGTTGTTCCATTATTCTCCAGATTGATTCAGTCTGAGATTTAAAATGCGGTTCACCTGGCAAATCTTTATAAGTGCCCTAGGTTGATAAAACTTGTTCCCCATCTAACATTCCTTCCATTTTTAGTCCACAATGTTTATTTTAGTAACGTACCTATAACCTGATGTCCGTGTGGCCGTGTTAAGTCGCTATTTTTTTGCCTTCATCCTGCTACTGTGTTCAGTTGTTTCTGCCGCTTTTGCTCAAATTGATAGACCGACCAACTCGTGGAAGGAAGTAAAAGAAAAAAAATCAGGCACGCTGCTGATCTATTGGTACGAATCAAAACCATTTATTTTTAAGAAGGTAGATGGAGCGCTCCAGGGAATCGAATTTGACTTCATGCAGGAATTTTCGAGCTATCTAAAAAACAAGTATGGCTGCGAGTTGAAGGTTGTCTGGAAGGAGGCCCGAACCTTTGCCGACACCTACTTGACTATCAGAGACGGCCATTATCCTGGCGTTCTTGGATCGTCTGCTTTCACAGTTACCGCACAACGTCAGACAGAAGTCGACTTTGCACCGCCATACATGCCCGATATTTCCGTTCTCATTACCAGTGACGATGTGCCGATTGTGCACAGCGCAGAGGAATTCAATGTCCTTGTCAAATCGTTAACGGCAATCACAATAAAACAAACCACGTATGAGGCGGAGTTACGGAGATTGAAAGAGGATGCTAATTTGCAATTCGACATTCGCTATATTCCAAGCCGCGACAATATTGTGAGGGCAATCGAAGACTCAAAACAAGCATTCGGGTTCATTGATCTACCAGTTTATATGATGATGTTTAAGGAAAGTCCAATCTTAAAAGTGAAACGACAAAATCTTTTGACCATCAAACAATCGGGTTATGCATTTGTGATGGCGAGTGGAAGTGACTGGAACGAGCCGCTCACGGAATATTTCCACTCATCCGCATTTGAAGAAAAAAGGGAATCGATCATCGGGCGTTACATCGATCGGGAGTTATTCAAACTTGTTGAGCAAATGGCAATCGAATCGAATGACCTCGTTCTGTTGCTGACTAAGGAAAAGGAAATCCAGCATAAGAACCTGGTCGGGAAAACCGCAGAAATCGCGAAAGAGAGCCGGATGAGAAATTTTCTCATTGTGTTTGCAACAATCGTGGTGTTTTTTTTAGTGATGATTGGAATACTTTATCGTAAGCGGAGTATCCAAAAGAGGCAGATCGAACTTCAACAACGAAGCATCGAAGAAAAAAACAAACAGTTAGAGAAGCGAAACAGGAACCTCATAATCTTAGACGAAGAAAAAAATAACCTTATTAAGATTCTTGCTCATGACCTGCGTACACCGATCAATCATGTGCAGGGATTAGCACAGGTCTTTCTACTATCGAACAAAACACTACCTGATGAACAAAAGATAATCATCGACAGAATTTCAGACGCCTCAGTCAGACTCAACAAAATGATCAGTAACATTCTTGACATTGACTCAATTGAGAACAATCGGATAAAGTTGAGCAAAGAGAAGATAATGATTGGACGCCTGGTGGAAAATGTTGTGAATAGTTTCGATGAAGAAGCAAGCCGTAAGGAATTGCAACTTTCACTTTCAATGCAAACCAACGGATGTCTGGTGGAAGTCGACCCACTATTCATGACCCAGGTTTTAGAAAATTTAATTTCCAACGCATTAAAGTTTTCGGCAAAAGGTAAAACGGTCCAGGTTATTACCCAATACAACGGAAACAATATTGAAATAGTCATACACGACTCCGGCCCTGGCCTTAGTGAACAAGATAAGAAACTGTTATTCATAAAATTCCAACGCTTGAGTGCCAGACCCACCGGAGGAGAGAGCTCCATTGGCCTTGGCCTGTCGATCGTAAAGCGATACGTTGAATTAATGTCTGGAAAAGTCTGGTGCGAATCAGAGGAAGGCCGAGGCGCCACATTCATTGTTAGCTTTCCCAAAATTTCAGAAGCCAACCGGCCGGCATAGTTTTTTGAATGGATTTATCAGTCAAATCCTTCATCATTATGCAATCCTTTACCAACACAATTATTTCAGAGACTTCGCCCGCAGCAAAAGACATTATTGAGATCAAAATGTGGAGCTTGTATCTGCTAACGAGTACGGCTTCTCTATACAACGCTATTATAGAGACCTCCCTTGATCACGGTCCTGTGGAAAAAAATCCGCATAAACCCGGACGCATTACATTTCGATTTGATAACAGGGAATGGGAAGGGAGGATTAAGAAACTCCTTTATGTACATCGCATTCCGGTGATTGTCAGTAATTCTTTTTCGACCTCGCCAACATTTACCAAACATCAACGATTGATTGCCTGATCAAAAGTAATTAAGCTCATAAATTTGCAGACGTCTCTTTCTGGCTATGATTATACTGACAGCAGAAGATGATCCTGAAGATTTTGAATTTTTCCAGGAAGCCATTCGAGAAATTGATCCTTCGATTGTTTTGTTTTGGGCAACGAATGGCCTTGAATTACTGAACATTCTTGACCAAAGCATTTTAATTCCGGATTTTATTTTCCTTGACATTAATATGCCACGGATGGATGGTCGTACATGTTTCGCTGAGATTAAGAAGCATGAAAAATTCCGCGATGTTCCTGTTGTTGTGTATTCGACCTCAAAGGATAAAAAAGAAATTGTGCATTTTGAAACGCATCGCGCGAGGTTTCTGGTGAAGCCAATAACTTCAGGCAGCTGGTCATGTCGCTGAAGATCTTACTTGGGTACGGCGAGACTTCCGGCGATTATTGACCTCGTTATTTTTTCACTTCCTTAGCCCACATATCGCGCAACGTCACAGTCCGGTTAAAGACAAGCTTGTCTTTTGTTGAATCCTGATCAAGGCAAAAATATCCCTTTCTTAAAAATTGGAATCGATCATCCAACGATGCCGTGAGCATTGCGGGTTCAGCATACGCTTTTGCTAACTGGAGTGAATCTGCGTTAATGTAATCTTTGAAATCGCCCTCGGCTTCTCCAACATTTTCAACTTTAAAAAGACGGTCATACAAACGCGCTTCTACAGGCACCGCGTGAGAAATACTTACCCAATGAATTGTCCCCTTCACGCTGATGCCGGATGTATCGGAGCCACTACGGCTTTCCGGAATATAAGAGCACTGAAGTTCTGTAATTTCTCCATTGGCATTTTTTACAAAATTGTCACAACGGATGATGTATGCGTTTTTGAGACGAACCATCTGACCAGGTGCAAGCCTGAAATACTTTTTTGCTGGAACCTCCATGAAGTCTTCTTGTTCAATATAGATCTCCCTGCTGAATGGCATTTCGCGCACCGTCACGTTTTCGTCTTCAGGATTATTTTCACTCGTCATCCATTCAACTTTTCCTTCCGGATAATTCGTGATTACGACTTTCATCGGTTCAAACACAACCATTCTTCTCAGAGCGATTTTATTGAGATGTTCGCGAACACAAAATTCCAGCAATCCAACATCGATCAAATTTTCACGTTTCGCTACGCCTATTTTATCGCAAAAATCCCGGATGCTTTCAGGCGTGTAACCGCGTCTTCTCACGGCGCTGATTGTAGGCATGCGCGGGTCGTCCCAGCCTGATACGTGTTTTTCCGTAACGAGCTGAAGTAGCTTGCGTTTGCTCATGACTGTATAGGTCATGTTCAATCTGGCGAACTCATATTGATGTGATGGATAGAGTTCCAATTTTTCGATTAACCAATCATAAAGCTCACGGTGTGGAATGAACTCAAGCGTACAAATGCTATGCGTCACGTTCTCGATGGCATCGCTTTGTCCGTGGGCAAAGTCATACATTGGATAGATACACCAGGTGTCTCCGGTTCTATGATGATGTGCATGCTTGATGCGATAGATGATTGGATCGCGCATATGCATGTTGGTATGGGCCATATCAATTCTTGCGCGAAGAACTTTTGAGCCGTCCGGGTATTTGCCGTCTTTCATTTCGGCAAACAGTTTCAGATTCTCATCCTTGCTTCTATTGCGAAATGGACTGTCTTTACCGGGATGCGTTGGCGTTCCCTTTTGTCCAGCAATCTCTTCGCTGGTGCTATCGTCAACATATGCCAGGCCAAGTGTGATCAGTTTTGTAGCAAACTGATATAAATGGCCAAAATAATCTGAAGCGTATAATTCATTTTTCCATTCGAACCCAAGCCACTTGACATCGTTCTTGATGCTTTCTACATACTCGGTGTCTTCCGTTACAGGGTTTGTATCATCAAATCGCAAGTTGGTGTAGCCACCATATTTATTGGCCAGGCCGAAATTAAGGCAGATGCTTTTTGCATGGCCCATGTGCAGATAGCCATTGGGTTCAGGTGGAAATCGCGTAATGATTTGCTTGTACTTTCCAGCAGCCAAGTCGTTTTCCACGATTTCTTCAAGAAAGTTTAAGCTCTTTTCTTCAATCATAATAAATCAATCAAGGTGTAAAGGTAAAAACCCTTTTGGATTCACCGAATAGAGAAGGAGAGAAAACCTCTTAAAAGTAACACTGGTTCCGACGCCAACGTTTGTGTTATTCAGTGATTTAGAAGCATATATCCGTGGTCCTTGAATTTTCACGGAGATTACCTGAATCGTGAAGACGTAGTTGTAGTTCTTTGGGTTGATTAGTTGTCATCGTATTGAAAAAATGTTCGGACGGGAAGTCGATTTTTTCAGCGTAGTTATTAAAATATTCGGCAATAAAATCACAGGTAAACAACACGATAGAATTTTGTACAGATTGACAATTTTTCTGAATCGTCTGTTGGCATTTCCATTTTTGAAAATTGATGTAGGGAACGCTATTGCCGTTGTGAAAAGACTCTACCGGTCGAAACCCAAATGATTGACACAATCGATAAGCGGCAAAATCTTTTCAACGCGGATCATGTTCAGGATATTTGGTGAAAAAACTTAAAGTTTAAGGAGCTTTTACACAAGAGGAAAAATCTCCAAACCGACTTTTGGAATTCAGTCAACAAAAATTTGGTATGCATTTATTAGGTTTTGTGATAAACATCATCATATAAGGAGTTTTATTAAAAGAAGTAACATTTCGGTCGAATTGTCAACAATTTGGCTAGGCTTTAAATTCTAAATTGTGAAAGAAGAGACGCTCAAGATTACGTTGGAACGAATTGGCAACAGGTTGACAGACCTGCGAAAAGAAAAAGGCTACAGTAGTCATGAAGACTTTGCCTATGATTATGAAATCCCTCGTGTTCAATATTGGAGAATTGAAAAAGGAAAAACAAACCTTACCATAAAGAGCCTTTGTCGCTTGTTGACCATTCACAAGCTTACAGTCGAAGAATTTTTTTGCTCACTGCATAAGGAATCGAAGAAAAACTAACTGCCCTGCATTTAAAGTACCAGCCTCGGCGCGCGGTTTTTTTGCCCAGTTGACCTACGAAAAAGCCGAAAACAAAGTCTTTGACCAATGTTTTGTCGCATAAGATAAACGGCGAGGTGTAGTCTTTAATTGACGGTCGCTTCAAATGGCGAAAAAGTTATTCATGTAAGGTTGACGAACGTAATGTGAAGTAAGCCTATTGAGGGCGATATATCTTTACATCATGCAACCACCAAAAATGAACCTGGAAGGTTTAACTCCAGAACAAAAAAGATTCATTGTTGACTTAAGCAAAAGAATTCAACACCTGGAATC